>CAYONH010000042.1:0-1800 GCA_964405275.1 uncultured Candidatus Bathyarchaeia archaeon
ATCCACTACCTCGACGTCATCGGAGGGGGTCACTACGCCAACAAGCCCGACCTCGTGGAGGCGATGGTCAAGGAGGGGCCCGACGTCATCAAGTGGCACGAGGAGCTGGGCGTCACGTACGACAAGCTAGAGGACGGGACAATGCAGCTGGCCCCCGGAGGGGGGACAAGCAGGAAGAGGATGCACAGCTGCAAGGACTACACCGGCCTCGAGATCACGAGGGTGCTCATCGACGAGTTCATCAACAAGGAGATCTCCTACGTGGAGTTCACCTCGGCAGTGGAGCTCGTCATGGACGACAAGGGGCAGGTCGCCGGGGCGGTGCTCTGGGACATGGACCACGACGACTACAAGGTCGCACGGGCCAAGTCGACCATACTCGCCACGGGAGGCTTCGGGAGACTCCATATACAGGGCTTCGAGACCACCAACCACTATGGCGCAACCAACGACGGTGTGGTCATGGCCTATCACGTCGGAGCGAAGCTCAGAGACTTGGACTCTACCCAGTTCCACCCCACTGGAGCGGCATACCCCGCGCAGATAGTCGGGCAGCTATGCACCGAGAAGCTCCGGGCCCGCGGCGCTCAGCCCCTGAACAAGGACGGGGAGCTCTTCGTCTACCCACTGGAGACAAGGGACGTCGAGGCCTCCGCCCTCATCCGGGAATGCTACGGGAGGGAGAAGGGAATTGTCACACCCACCGGGATGCGGGGAGTCTGGCTCGACACGCCCCTCATCGACGTAATCAACGGCGAGGGAACCATCGAGAGGGAGTTCGCCGCCATGTTCCGGACGTTCAACAAGTTCGGCATCGACATTCGCGAGGAGCCCATGCTCGTCTACCCGACGCTCCACTACCAGAATGGAGGTGTCGAGATCAACGTGCAGTGCGAGACCAACGTCCCCGGACTCTACGCGGCAGGCGAGGTCTGCGGAGGAGTCCACGGCAAGAACAGGCTCATGGGCAACAGCCAGCTAGACCTATACGTCTTCGGACGGAGGGCCGGCAGGTTCACCGCAGAGCGAGCCAAGACGGCGACCCTGGGCAATCTTACACTGGACCACTTGGATGTTTACGAGAAGATGCTGGCTGATGGGGGGGTCGAGACGGACAGGAAGGCCCCGACCCTGCTCCCGGAGTACAGGGGAAAGAGGACCCTAGAACATCAGCTGAAAGTGCTTTAACGAGTGAAAATTAATGAGCGAGGACCTTAGAATCGGCGTCTGGGTGTGCGAGTGCGGAGGAAACATAGGCGACGTAGTGGAGGTGCCGAGCGTCGCCGATCAGCTGGAAGCTGAAGTGGCGTACGTCCACAGGGAGCGCTATCTCTGCTCAAGCCCCTCAGTGGAGGGCATAAAGGCCGCCGTTGAGGAGCACAGTCTCGACAGGGTCGTCCTCGCGTGCTGCACCCCCAATATGCACACTGAGACTTTCAGGAGCAACCTTGAGCAGGCGGGCATCAACTCCGCTCTTCTGGAGATCGTGAACGTCCGTGAGCAGTGCAGCTGGGTCCACAAGGAGGATCATGAAGGCGCCACTCTCAAGACCTTGGACCTCATCAGGGGCGCTATCTCCCGGATCAGGGAGTCCATCCCCCTGGAGTCCAAGGCGATGGAGGTCTCCCCGGAGGTCCTCGTCATCGGGGCAGGGGTCGCCGGCATCACTACCAGCCTCAGGCTCGCGGAGTACGGGATGAAGGTCCACCTCGTGGAGAAGCGCCCAAGCATCGGTGGCCACATGATCCAGTACCCCAAGGTCTTCCCCACCCTCGACTGCAGCCAGTGCATCCTGACCCC
>CAYONH010000042.1:1900-5103 GCA_964405275.1 uncultured Candidatus Bathyarchaeia archaeon
TCCAGTACCCCAAGGTCTTCCCCACCCTCGACTGCAGCCAGTGCATCCTGACCCCAAAGATGGCGAGCATCAACCAGAGCAGGAACATCGACCTCCTCACCTACGCGGAGATAAAGGAGGTCTCCGGCGTCCCCGGGGACTATGACGTCAAGGTCTGGCTCAAGCCCCGGGGGGTCGACGTGGAGGCGTGCATAGGATGCGGCGACTGCACCCGGGTCTGCCCCATCACGGTTCCTGACGAGTTCAACGAGGGGCTCTCCCCGAGGAAGGCGGCCTACATACCGTTCCCCCAGGCGGTTCCCAGCGTCGCCACAATAGACATGGACCGCTGTATCAAGTGTAACAGCTGCGTCAACGTCTGCCCGCCGAAGTGCATCAACCTCGACGACCCCGGGAAGGAGGTAGATCTCAACGTGGGGGCGATCGTCCTCGCCACTGGCTTCGAGCTCTACGACATCGGGAGCCTCGCCCAGTACGGCTATGGCAAGTACCAGAACGTGGTCACCAGCCTCGAGATGGAGCGCATCCTCGACGTCAACGGCCCCACTGGGAGCATGATAATCAACCCCAAGACAGGGGAGCCGGCGAAGAGCGTCTCCTTCGTCCTCTGTGCAGGATCTAGGGACACCGAGGTCGGGAAGGCCTACTGCAGCCGGGTCTGCTGCCTCTACGCCTTGAAGCAGGCTCAGCTTATCCGAGACAGGGGCATCGACGTCTGGATACACTACATCGACATCAGAGCGCCGGGGCGCAGGTACGAGGAGTTCTACGCGGCCACACAGGACAAGGGGGTCATGTTCGTCAAGGGGAAGGTCACGGAGATCGTCCCCGAGGGCGACAGGGTCCTCGTCAGGGGTGAGGACATGATGATCAACAGGATGGTGGAGAACCCAGCCGACTTGGTCGTCCTCTGCCCCCCCATAGTCACCACCGAGGAGACGTTGAAACTGGCTGAGATGCTCCGGGTGCCCGTTGACGAGGACCAGTTCGTCCTTGAGCGCCACCCCAAGCTTGACCCCATGGCCACCAAGAGGGACGGGATCTTCGCAGCCGGAGCAGTCATAGGCCCCAAAGACATCCAGTCCACCACGGCGGAGGCAGAGGGCGCCGCCATGAAGGTCGTCAACTTCCTCTCAGGCGAGAGGATCATTGAGCCCAACAAGGCCTACCTCGCACACCCGGACCTCTGCGACGGCTGCGGAGAATGCGTCGATGTCTGCCCCGAGAACGCTATCAGGCTTGTTGACGAGAAGCCCGTGATCAACGAGATTATGTGCAGCGGCTGCGGGGCCTGCATCCCGGCCTGTCCCCAGAGTGCCTTAGACCAGCAGGGGCTGACCGACGCCCAGCTAAACTCCCAGATAAGGGGCCTCCTGGAGTCTTCCACTGCCGAGGTAAAGATTCTCGCCTTCGTGGAGCGGGCGGTTGCCTACACGGCTGTGGACCTCGCCGGACTGGCTAGGCTGAGCTACCCGAGCAGTATACGTATCATACCTCTACCCTCCCTCGCCAGGCTGAAACTGGACCACTTGCTCCAAGCCTTCGCATACGGCGCAGACGGGATAATGCTCCTAGAGGCGCCGGAGCACGAGGGGCCCTACGGCTCTGCCCACGTCATCTCGGAGGAGAGGGCTGACGACTACAAATGGGAGCTCGAGGACTACGACGTCGACAGCGTCCGCCTCTGGTTCAGCCGAGTCTACGTCCCAGATTGGAGGAAGCTGGAGCGGGTCTTCAACACGTTCCACAACATGATCGAGGACGAGGGCCCCGTGGAGGACGAGGTCCGAGAAGAGCTGAAAGAGAAGTTAGGATAAGTCGACTTTATACCTCTACGATCTCTCAGGATCAGCTCCCTCTGTCATGAAGGGGACATCGGGAGGCTCAATTGTTATATATGCTACACATCCAAGTTATTAGATGGATTTTGAGCGAAAAAGTCGATACTGACGAACTTTTAGCCAAGGCCTCAAAGTGGAGCAAGATAGGGCCCCCGTACCACGCGTTCTACAGGGGGAAGGTGGAGGTGATGCCAAAATGCGCGATACGCAGCCTCCAGGACTTCTCCATCTGGTACACGCCCGGGGTAGCCCAGGCCTGCCGTGAGATAGAGGCGGACCACGAGAAGGCCTTCGAGCAGACAAGCAAGTGGAACTACGTTGCGGTGGTCTCCGACGGGACCCGTGTCCTGGGCCTAGGGGACATCGGCGGTCAGGCAGGGATGCCGGTGATGGAGGGGAAGGCCCTCATCTTCAAGTACCTCGGCGGTGTGGACGCGTTCCCCATCTGCCTAGCAACCAAAGACCCTGAGGAGGTGATCCAGGCTGTCAAGTGGATCGAGCCCACCTTCGGAGGGATCAACCTCGAGGACTTCTCGAAGCCCAAGTGCTTCTACATATTGGACCGCCTCAGGAAGGAGATGCCCATACCAGTCTGGCACGACGACCAGCAGGGGACCGCCGCCGTCATCCTCGCCGGGGTCATCAACTCCCTCAAGCTGGTGGGGAAGAAGATGGACGAAGCCAAGTTCACTATCATCGGCTGCGGCTCCGCCAACACCCGGACCTTCTACGTCCTCGAGGCTGCGGGCGTAAACACGAAGAATATCACGGTGGTGGACAGCACCGGTATACTTCACACCAGCCGGAAGGAGCTTGAGGGCACATACAAGTGGGATATCACTCTGAAGACCAACGGCGAGGACAAGACGGGCGACATGAGGGAGGCGTTCAAAGGAAGCGACATAGCCCTCGCCGCCTCAAAGCCTGGCCCAGGAACCATCAAGCCCGATGACATCAGGTTGATGGCCGACGACCCCATACTATTCGCCTGCGCCAACCCAGTCCCCGAGATATGGCCCTGGGAGGCGAAGGAGGCAGGTGTGAAGGTCATGGCCACGGGCAGGAGCGATTTCCCCAACCAGGTGAACAACAGCCTGGTGTTCCCCGCCATCTTCAGGGGTGCACTCGACGTGCGGGCGAAGACCATAACTGACGAGATGTGCATCGCGTCGGCCCAAGAACTCGCCAAATACGCTGAGGACAAGGGCCTCACGGATGAGTACATCATCCCCTCCATGAGCGAGTGGGAGATATACCCGCGCCAAGCCGTTGCCACAGGTTTAAAGGCAGTGGAGCAGGGGATCGCTAGGAGGAAGCTGAGCAGGCAGGAGCTCTACGAGCACGCCGAGTATATCATCAAGC
>CAYONH010000042.1:5203-8186 GCA_964405275.1 uncultured Candidatus Bathyarchaeia archaeon
GGACCCAGGACATCGTGGCGCTGCTGATGAAGCAGGGGTACATCGCCGCGCCTCCTCCCGAGCCGGCATAGGCGTCACGTCCCCGCACCAATCTTTTTATCTTCCCCTCATCAGATTGCTTGGTAGATATGCCCAACTACTGCACGGAGTGTGGCGGGAGTCTCGTCTGGGACAGGAAGCTCAGGATGTACAGCTGCAAGAGCTGCGGCATGACCTTCACGGAGACCCAGCTCTCAGCAGCAAAGGACCGCAAATTCGACCGAGAAGACGACGAGGACGGTCAGCGTAGGAGACGGCACAGCGAGTACCTCGACTGGTGGACTAGCAGCAAGGAAAAAAAGCGTGAGTGAAGGAGAGAACCCTCAACCTCAGATGGACGACCCCGCGAAACCCCCGGAACAACCCCACTCGTAACGATAAATCTCAGGGAAATCATACACTTCTCAAAACTTTAACGCTTAATAACCAATACTACCATAGTACACGTGTAAAAATTAATTCTAGGTGCTGACATGGTTTTTCCTGTTGAGAGCGAGGATAGGGCACTCCGTAACCTGCTTATGATGTGCCAGGACCACGCGAGGCTGGTCGTCGAGATCTACCGCAAGGTCCTGATGATGATCGATAAACTTGTGAAAGGCGACAGCTCGGACTTGAACGTGCTACTCGCCGATGTGGAGAAGTTACAGCTGGAATCATTGGAGGTCAAGAGGAACATTGCGAAGGAACTCCACGAGACGGGCAACCTCCTCTTCAACCGTGAGGACCTCTACCGCCTCATAAGCAAGGCAGGCGAGGTGATAGACCTCATCGAGTCCACAGGTGTCCGTCTCAGCGTCATCGGGGAGAGGAACTGGAAGGTCCCCTCCCACATCGGTGTGGGCCTCGTGGAGATGGCCGACGCCGCCTTCGACATCCTCATCAAGCTCAGGGAGAGTCTCATCAGCCTAGGCTTCAACTCGCAACGCTCAGTCGAGCTGACAAGCGAGGTAGAAGAGGGAGAGCGGAAGGTGGACTCCATCCACAGAAAACTGGACATTGACATCGTCACCAGCAAGGCGGAGCTACCCCTCATACTCATCATTAGAGACGTCGCCACGAAGCTGGAGGAGATGGTGGACACCGCAGCTGACGAGGCGGACCTCATCAGGATCCTCGCACTCTAGGGCTGGACGAAGTGGACGAGACAGTAATAACCGTCGAGGCCCTCGCGGACAATAGGCTTATCGTCTGGAACACCTCAGAGGCCAGGAGGCTCTACAACAACGGGTTCTACGGGAAACCCCTGGGCATACCCAAGCCCCGGGAGGACTTCGAGGCACCCCTCGTCCTCGACCCCATCGAAGGCCTCTATCTGCTGGAGAAGGGACGCATTCATGTGGTCTCAGGGCCCGACAAGACAGAGATGACCCTCGACGAGCTGAGGGAGACGACCCAGGCCATCCTCGAGAGGCTGGACATGAAATACGCCGTCTACCGCAACCTGAGGGAGAGGGGGTACGTCGTCACCCCTGGCATCAAGTACGGATGCGACTTCGCAGTCTATGAGCATGGCCCGGGCGTCGACCACGCCCCCTTCATCGTCCAGGTGAAGAGCTCCGGGGACGGGCTGACCGCCCCGGAGATAGTCGAGGCCGGGAGGCTCGCGACCACTGTCAGGAAGACGTTCCTCATCGCCCTGGTCGACGGTGATGACATCAGGTTCCTGAGCTTCAAGTGGTGGAAGCCCTGAGTAACGCTTAACCTACGCTAGGTCAGAGTCGGGAGCCTCAGAATATAGATAGTGACTCCAGCGGCCACAAGAAACATGACTCCTCGGAAAATAATCTGTTCCACGAAGAAGAACGCTGAGATGGAGATTGTGGCCCACATAAGGACGAGGGCCCGGATCTTAGTATCCCGTTTCAAGCCTCTTCCCGCTTGATAGTTTTCAATGGTCTCTCCAAACAATCTGCTCTGTAGTATCCATGCATGCATCCTCTTGGAACTCCTTAGATAGCACGCAGCCGCCAATATCACGAACGGTGTCGTAGGCAGCACAGGCAGAAAGAGGCCCAGAGCGCCCAGGACAAGGGCCACGGTCCCAATGACAAGATAGATGACCTGTTTCACTCTTTTAGTGAACATGTATCCAAGTACCTCCCGCTCTCGTTATGATGAAGTGCGTCTTTTAAACCTGACCACGCAAGTATCGTGACCTCGTAATTCCTCAGCCAAGTGATTGAGACTCGTGATCTTAATGCTCAAACCTGTAAAGCCAATTGATCCCGGCACGTGAAGACAACAAGATGGTGACGTATGCTTCCGAGTAATTTTAAAAAGATTTTGCGGAGCCCGGTCGATTAGGGCATATTAAGAGAGGGGTATGGGGCTCAATGTTTCTTCTTCCACTTGTGGAGCTTCTGAATTCTCCCCTCGATCCGTTCTTCAACACCCTGTATGGGTTAAGCTAGTTTTCGATGATGGGTTTACTGTGATGATAGCTGCCCCGCAGGTCAACGTTCACTCGTATCTGTTAGTAAAATGTATTCTGAAACCACATTTTCTCCACTTATGGAAGGCTTTCCCAATATTGGATGTTCGTGTCAAAAAATGGAAAATATTATCCCTTTATCCCAATTAATGGGAAATAGTTCCTAAATACTTCAGAGAAGCTTTATATCTGAATATTATTCCTTAATAGCTTGGATTAAGGTGAATCGTGTGAGGAGAAACGACCTGGACATCTGCGCCGATATACTGAACGTCGCACAGAGCGGGGCTAGGAAGACCCAGATAGTCTATCAGGCCAACCTGAACTTCAAGATCGTGAAGAGGTACCTGGAGAGGCTCACCAACGGTGGAATGCTGAACTCCGAGGAGAGCAGGTTCTACACTACAGAGAAGGGGGTAGACTTCATCGACAACTACAGGGCCCTCATCTCCCCCATGAAAGCAATGGAGATGACCCAAGATTGATCTGGCTATTCAGCGCCATACTCTT
>CAYONH010000042.1:8286-10317 GCA_964405275.1 uncultured Candidatus Bathyarchaeia archaeon
GTCGTCAGGGAGATCGCCATAGACATCACGACGGGGACCTTCGTGGAGAGACTCTCCCCCGAGGAGCTCTGGGAGAAGACCAACGAGCGGGTCTCCCTCGTCTCCGACCTCATCGACGAGCTCAAGGAGTACCTCTTCATCCTGAAGCCCGAGAGCGTACCCACCTTCCAGAGGCACGTCACCGGCATCCACGAGCGCCTCGACGTCTTCCAGGAGACGCTGAAGATGGACGCAGACGACGAGCACAGGAGCCAGGTCTCTATAGACGAGCTGAGGCAGGCCCTCGTCAAGATCTCCGACTTTATCAGCCTCTGCCGTGAGACGGGGGAGAGCCCCTCCGAGGTTATAAACGAGATACTCACCCTGAAAGAGAACCAGGCCACGGACGCCCCTCCAGTGACTCAAGACAAGATAGGTCCCCTGGGGGACTTGCTGAAGGGGACCCAGGCCTCGCATGGGAAGCTCGAGGAGCTCTACGCCGAGATGGGGAGCCAGCTCGAGGCCCTCAAGAAGGAGTACGACGAGCTCTACTTCAGCCTCAAGAGGAAAGAGGAGTAGGCCCTCAGCTCTTCAGCCACTTGGACTGCTTGTCGTCCAGATCAAGCCAGCCCGTGATCTCGTCGGCCATCCCGGGGTTCCCGTCGACCATGACCTTGACGAGGGGGATGACCTCGGCCACCGCCTCCTTCGACGAGATGTGACACCTCTCGGCCACCTTCGCGGCGACCTCGTTCCTCCTCCTCCGGCTCTGATACGTCCTACGGTACCTCCAGACGAGCTGGGGGGGCCTGAAATAGGGTATCAGCCAGGCATTACCTCCCCGGACCCACTGGGCTCCGACCTCCCTGAGCCCGTTGTTCACAGTGCGCCATTCGTTCCCCAGGTACTTGACGGGCTTGACCTCGATGCCCTCCCTGGTCTCCGTCACCGTGAAGGCCCCCGGGGGGAATCCAAGGGTGGCCGTCTTCTCCCTGACCTGGCTTAGGAGGCCGGTCCCAGTCGAGTAGAGCTTGGAGAGGGCGACTCCCCCCGTCATCTCGTTGAACATGTACTTGAGGAGGCGGTAGTTCTGGGTCCTCTGCGCCCTGGTCTGGTGGATGTCCGCCCTGGAGAGGGCCTCCATCCCCCTGACGAGGTCCCTGGGGCTGTCCAGCACCACGGGGAGGTTCTCGTAGATCCAGTCGAAGAGGGTGTCGTAGTCGATGTGGGCCGAGGAGATGACGCTACGGGCCTCCCTCAGGCTCTTCGCCGAGAACATCTTGTTGAGGGCGTCAGGGGTGTAGTCCTTCCTGTCCCGCTCCCCCAGCCCCCCGACGTCTTGGATGGTGACTCTCTCCTTGCCCCGGGAGACAGTCTCGAGGTCGTTGAGTGTGGACCTGAGATCCCCCTGGGATCTGTCCGCGAGGTGCTCCAGGACCTCCAAGTCCACGGCGATGCCCAGCTCCGCTGCGCACTCCCGGAGCCTGCGCACCATGGCACCGAAGGGGACGGGTGAGAACTCGATGAGAGTAGAGAGGTCGACGAGGGGCCTGAACTTGTCCTGCCACTTCTCCCCGGGGGATGTGGCGATGAGGACGATGGGTATCATCGTCTCCTTGATGATGTCCCTGATGGATGTTATGCCCCCCCGGTCTTGCTGTCCGCTCACCCCCTCCAGCTCGTCGAAGAGGATCATGCGGCGCTTACCCGTGATCGTGACGGTCTGGAGCGAGGCCCTTCCCACGAGCCCCTCGAGGCGCTTCTTCGTCCTGAAGTCGCTGGCGTTGACCTCCAGGAGGTCAATGTCCAGGTCGCTGGCGAGGGCGACGACGCAGGAGGTCTTCCCGACGCCCGGGGGGCCGTGGAGGAACGCGGCGCGCTCCTTGGGGATCCCCTTCTCCCATGACCTGACCCATGTCCTGAGCTGGCTCAGCGCAATCTCGTTGCCCACGACCTCGGCTTGGCAGCTAGGCCTGAACCGGTAGGTCCAGGGCTGGTTCTCAGCGGTCATCCGTTTATCTCTTCCCCGACGATAACGAGCTTCGCTACGAG
>CAYONH010000042.1:10417-11986 GCA_964405275.1 uncultured Candidatus Bathyarchaeia archaeon
CCCGTCGAGGCCTCGTAGATGGCCTCAAGCCCCTCCGGGAGGAGGTTGAGCTCCTCGTTGTCGGCGATATGCTTGATCCATCCCTTGGCGTCCTCCTCGCCGAGGGGGCCGAAGCGGAAGACGCTGCAGCGGCTCTGGATGGGCTCGATGATGTTCTCAGAGTAGTTGCCGATGAGGACGAAGCGGCAAGTGCGGGTGTAGATCTCCATGGTGCGGCGGAGGGCGTGCTGGGCTGCGGAGGTGAGGCTGTCGGCCTCGTCCATGATGAGTATCTTGAATTGGACCTCGCTCGCGATGGCGGCGGTGCGGGCGAAGTTCTTCACCTTCTCACGGATGACGTTGATGCCCCTCTCGTCGCTGGCGTTGAGCTCTAGGGTGTAGTTCTGATACGCCGGGCCGTAGAGGTCCCTGGCCAACGCGAGGATGCCCGTCGTCTTACCCGTGCCGGCGGGGCCCACGAAGAGGAGGTGGGGGAGGTTCCTGTCCTTGACGAAGCTCTTGAGCCTGGAGACGATCTCCGTCTGGTTCCACATCTCGTCAAGTGCCTTGGGGCGATACTTCTCCGCCCACATGCCGCTGCTCATAATGTGTCCCTCCTATACAGGTATTCCACCGTTTTAAACTTTGAACTATTGGCGGAGCAATGAAAACACATGCAGTGAGCCCTCGGTCTTTAGACCCAGCCTACTCTCTCCGCATCCCATTCTCTGAGCATTCGTGCAAGTTCGCCTATGTGATGAGCGTTGTGTCGCAGCAAGTAGAGAAGCTTCACATGTACATTGGGCAGCCACTCTTTGAAACCGTCGTTCCTCTCCAAGTCGCTATCGTCCTTAGTGTCAAAGAATTCGCTAATCTCCCCCTCAAGCCTTCCCTGATATTCGAGTAGGACAGCCTTGCTTGGATAGTATTTCTCGGGGTCGTCGGCCTTGTATTTGGGATCCCCGTACAATCTTCCCCATCCCATTCCCTCCGGCGTATCTCTGAAGTAGAACTCCTGGGTGGCTATGATGTGGTAGACGGTGTCTGAGAAGGTCCAGTCGTTGTAGGTCCTGTTCCAGCATCCTTCCGGTACATTGTCAATCGCCTGACTGAGCATGTTCCAGCTGCTCTGGAACTGAGACAGCAACGCCTCACAAGCTGTCCTTGTTGCCATGATTCAGCATAGGTTGAAGATGATATAACGATTTATCGTTTAGAGAGGATATCTGTATGGCTCCTTGTACTCCCTCTGTCCTTTTTTCTACATGTCTAAAGCCTAATGGCTACCGCTAGATCTGAAGAATTAAAAAGAAAACAAAAAAGGGAAATTTATGCCTGCGAATAGACATCCTCGATTGGCAGTAGCTTCCTCGCGTCGTCAAAGTATCTCAGCACGGCAACGCCTTTGTCGGTGATCACATACCTCCGCCTTGAACGCCCGCTCCCGTCCCCCGACTCCTCGGTGATGAGCCCCTGCTCCAGCAGCTGGCCCAGCACCCTCTGAGTCGGCTTCCAAGACAGGTTCGCAGCGTACATTATGCGGGTCGGCTTGTCCACGCCGTCCCGCACGGCCGACAGTATGCTCAACCG
>CAYONH010000043.1:0-11900 GCA_964405275.1 uncultured Candidatus Bathyarchaeia archaeon
AGGCGACGGTCGTGCTCGCGGGAGTGGACAGTCCCTTCCTCTCAGATTTTCCCAAGCCGTCCTTCGAGACGGAGACGGAGAAGCCTAAGAAAGTACTAGTTGCCAAGAAGAGCGTAGCGAAGCCCAAGGCGAAACCGAAAGCAGAGAAGGCCAAGAAATCAGTGAAGCTCGCGAGAAGCAAGTAGTAGCCCTTTTTTTCCCAGACCCTTTTTTTAATTTTTAATAGACCCCAGTCGAGACCATGTTTAGTCCTGCAGCTCTGTGGGGAAGAATAGATATCAGGTGTCAGGGTCCTGTTGTCTTCTCAGCATCTCCCTCGAGGCCTGTATTCCAATGTCAATTGCTGGGTCCTTCTTCTCCTTCTTCACCCTGGAGAGGACCTGTATCGTGATCTCGTATAGTATATAGAATGGGATAGTCATGAGAAGCATCGAGAATGGTGTTGGGTCGGGGGTTAAGACGGCTGTGACTACGAGGAGCACTAGGAAGAGCTGCTTCCTGTTTTCCTTCAGCGTATCGACGCCTATCAGGCCAGCTCTCACTAGCATCCAGATTACGAGGGGGAATGTGTAGAATATGCCTGATCCGAGTATACCAAACGCCACCATGTTGAAGAAGTCCTTGACGGAGAAGAGGGGCAGGATGTTGCTCTGAAATGCGAACCCGTAAAGGACTTTGAACGTTGTGGGGAGGAGCGCAAACCATGCGTATAAGGCCCCAATCGAGAAAAGAATCGTGGCGACGAACACGAATTTGTACATAGATCTCCTTTCATGGGGGTAGAGCGCTGGGGCGATGAACTTGAACAGCTCATAGGCCGTGTATGGCATAGTAACGATCATGCCCAACACTATCGCCATGAGGATGTAGATGTAGAATACATCCAGCCAGTTAACAGCTAACAGCTGTGCAGATTTTGGGAGAAGCGAGACTTGTATGTACTCTATCACCGCGGAGAGTAGGGGCCTATAATTGGAGAAATCTAACCTGAGGATTCCTCCAAGGTCACTCGGTAGAATGACGATTAATAGAGTGGCAACGACGATGGCGAAAAGGGCCCTCCGAAGCCTCTGGGCGAGTTCCTCAAGGTGATCCCAAATTGACTGTTCTTCACCCTCTGCCATCTGAGAGCACCAAAAACTTGGGAATTGGCTACTTACTCCTTTTCGGTGTTCTTTACCAGTTCAGCAGCGATCTCCTTGATGCTTCTGCCCTCAGTCTCGATGCCGAGTTTCCTGGCTGCCTCAAGAATAGCCTCCCGCTCCTCTTCCTCCTTCGTCTTAGTGTGGCTTTCTACGTATTTAGCTGGCTCCTTGGACGCCGTGGTGTACTCCCTGACCGCGGATCCCATTGATCTTGCTAGCTCAGGGAGCTTTTTTCCACCGAATAGAAGCAATACGATTAAGAAGATAAATATTAACTCTGTTCCTCCGGGCAACATCGTGGTTCATTATTCCTTTAATGGGTATGTTAAAAACATTGCCGATGCTCGCGCGCATGAATGATGTTATGATGTCAGCGCCTATAGAGAAAATTTTGTAATGAATTTTGTATATTCGAGCGCGCCATCATAGTGCGCGCGCAGAAGGGGAGAGAGGATGAACAAGGTCAAGGACGTCCTGATCCACGAGTACGTCTTCTTCGAGTCAATGTTCGGCTCCAGGGGGGGTCCATCGATATGATGGTCAAGATTGTACGCGCCCTTTTGGCGTGAAAATAGTTCATGCTAAAAAAGGGCATGAGGGGTGAAAAGGGGTTACTTTCGGTAGACCTCGACGTTGTGCTCCCAATCGCTTCCGTCGAGGGCCTTCACCGAGACCGCCAGCAGCTTTCCCAGGTTCTCGAGGTCCTTGAGGTTAATGACCTCGTTGGGGCTGTGCATGTACCTGTTGGGCATCGATATTAGCCCGCAGATGGTCCCGCCGCGCTCGACCTGGATGGCCCATGCGTCCGTGCCGCTTCGTGCGGGAACCCCCTGCCTCTGGTAGGGGATGTCGTTGGCTTCGGCCTCTTTCTCCATGAGTTCCCAGAGGACCCGTGTGAAGTTTGCCCCCAGAGCGATGACGGGCCCCTTGCCCAGCTCGATGCCCGCAACCTGATCTGGCTTAACTCCCGGTGCAACTGCGTGGGTCACGTCTGTGGCGATGGCCACCCAAGGCTTGATGTTGTAAGCAGATATGGTGGCCCCCCTGAGCCCCACCTCCTCCTGGACGGTGGCCACGAAGTGTACCTTAAGGTTCTTGGGCCGTTCCTTGCTCACAATCTCCATGGTCTTCATGAAGGCTGCGACGCAGCAGACGTCGTCGAAGGCAGGCGCGATGACCAAGTCGTTTCCCTCCTTCCCGAGGTACGTCAGGGGGTTGGCGGGGGTGCACACGACTCCGGTCCTGACCCCCAGCTTCTCGGCCTCCTCACTGCTGCTCACCCCTATGTCGATGAGCATGTCCTTAAGGTCCGGGCTCTTGTCACGTTCCTTCGCGTCGGTGAGGTGGGCTGCCTTCACGGCTACGGTGCCGATGATGTAGTCGTTCGGCCCGTCCCCCACCCAGACCTTGACGCGAGTGCCGTATGCGACGCGTTTATCCCAGCCGCCGACCTGGGCGAAGCTTGCGAAGCCCTTCTCGTTAACATGTTTGATCATGAAGCCCAGTTGGTCGTAGTGCCCCGCGAGCATGACGCTGCGTTCACCGTCCCCGATGGTGCCTATGACGTTGCCGATGACGTCCACCTCGACGACGTCGCAGTATCTCTTGAACGCCTCGATTATGCGTTCCCTGCGCTGCTCCTCGAACCCTGTGACCGCCGGCGCGGACATGAAATCTTGGAGAACCTCATATAGGTTAACAACCATTTTAGATCCTATACTGACTGTAAAACTAGGATATAGGTTAACCGTAAACTCTTGGCGTATATGATATTAGTGCGCGAGGGGCAAATGAAGAGACAACGATGAACCCCCTCGCTGACGCGCTACGGAAAGCCTATAGGAAAGGCGAAGTCGATGAGGCTCGACTTAAATTACTTCCCGTCACCCCTATCACATTTTTGCAGATGGAGGATGACGGATCGTCCCAAGTGGGTTAGAGGGTAATCCTGCTATCAATATCTCCTGCTTCACCCTACAACTATGAGTCTCGATAGCCCGGACAACCCGAAGGATATCAGTATAACCCAGAATATCCCACTCAAGTACATTAAGAAATAACTGAAACCCCGTCAGGATAACTATTTTTGTATTTATGCCAAATTATAACCTATATTCGTGCAATCGACTAAACAGTAAAAACGCGTGTGATAATACCCAGATTTTTTGTCCTACATTTAAAATGAAGCCACGAGGGAGACCTGGGCTTAGACGAGAGTGCCAGCGTAAGGATATTTTACCCAAAAGAAGAGGAAAATAGGGGGTAGAGTTCTACTTGGTTGAGGCCTTTCCCAGCGCCTTGACTAGGGCCAGGAGGATGCCTATCCCCCTCTGGGTGTCGGCGTCTCCAAGGGCACCTATGAGCCCGAACATACCGACCTTCGGCGGGTTCATCAGTGCCTTGTCGAACTCCGGGTCCATCAGCGCCGCCTCCAGGAGGTCGACGATGTCGCTTCCTGTCAGGCCGTTCACCAGCTTCAGCAGCTGTGACAGCATCCCCGAAAGGTCCTGCATGGCTTGGTCGTTTAGGAAGGTCATGATGAGCCCGAAGGCGTCTATCAGCTCTACCATCGACTCGACGGTGCGGGGCTCCAGGTTTACTCCTCCGATACTCGTTTTCTCAGTCATCTTCATCACCTACATTATCGCCTTCGCCGTCAGGTCGAAGTAGATGTAATAGTACATCCGGTAGATGAGCCAGCCCATCTTCCCCGATCTGAAGGACTTCGCGGGGTTGCCGTAAGTCCAAGTCACCATGTATGCCTTGCCGTCCGTAGCCGGGGTGTAGGACTGCTCCACTATGGGGCATCCCTGCTCACCCTTGTATATGGACTTGACGCCGTTCCCGTGGTAGTCGTTTATCAGGTTCTGACCAGTCTTCAGCGCCTGGAAGTGGGCGTTGATCCCCATCTTGTTCATCGTGATGGGACCACCGTCGCCGATGGCGTAGACCTCATCGTAGCTCTCAGAAGGCGACTTATGGTACTGGAGGGTGTACTTGTTCGTCGGCAACCAGCCCTTCTCGTCACCTATCCCCGAGTCCAGCATCGCCTTGGCTCCCCTGTGGGGGGCGATGGAGATCAGGAGATCGTAGTCCACCGTCTCCCCGTCTGCGGATGTGACGGTTTTCCCCGCGGGGTCCACCGACTCTGTCTTGAAGTTATATCGGCGGTCTATACCCCTCTCCTCGAAGCCGCTTATGACCCTCTCGTCGTAGACGGGTGGCCCGACGTTGTTGATGGGCCAAAGGAATGTCAGGTCGACCTTGTCCCTGACATCTCCAGCCCTCACATGCTTCAGGTAGTCGTCGAGAAGCACCATGAACTTGCTTGGAGCCCCCGGACATGCGATCGGCATCTCAGGGGTCGTCACCACTATGCGTCCGCTGTCGAAGGCGCCCAGCCTCTCCCTGAGGTCGATGGAGCCGTCCATCGTGTAGAAGGTGTTGTAGTCATCAACAAGGCCCGGGACGGCCTCAGGGGCGAGCCTCGCGCCCGTGGCTATCAGCAGGTAGTCGTATGAGTACTCCTTCCCGCTCTTCACGGATACCTTCCGGTCCCCAAGATCCACGTTTGTGACCTCCCCGTCGGCCCCGTAGAAGCCGTTCGCCCTGGGGCTAATGACCTTCTTCATGGGCCTCATTATGTCCTCAGGGGCGAGGAGATGGAAGGGTATGAAGGTGTACCCGGCCGGGTTGTAGGCAGTGTCGTTCTTATCCAGGACCGTCACGCTGTACTTGTCCTCAGCGATCTCTCTTCTGAGCTCTCTGGTCACCTTGTTCGCTACTATTGAGCCGGCGGCACCGGCTCCAAGTATTAACAGATTTTTCTTTTGTGCCATTTTTACCACTTACAAATGAAACATTGTTTCATTTCCTACTCAATTTATGTTATTAACATAAATAATTTATCTCTCGGGGTGGATGACGCCCCGCTAAAAAAGGCTTAGATACAACGAGTATGTGGATATAGTGAACCCAGTTGGAGTACGACGAGGTCGACAAGAAGATACTGGAGCTCCTCTCCGGGAACAGCAGGCTTAGCGTTAGGAAGATCTCCAAGATGATAGACTCTAGCCCGCCCACGGTCTCCCGCAGGATACGCAGGCTCGAGGAGAGGGGGATAATCAAGGGGTACGTCAGCATCATCGAGGACGAGGAGCTCGGCTACGACTGCAGGGCCCTGCTGCTCATCAAGGTCAGCGGGGGCTCGGATATGGACCAGATCATCGGGAGCATGAAGGAGAATGAAAGGATATGCAACCTGTACACTACCGTGGGCAACTACGACATAATCTCCACAGCGACGTGCCCCAAGCTGGAGGGTCTTTCCGAGTTCATAGATCAGATTAGGAAGATAGACGGCATCGCATGGATAGACTCTGTCCTGATCACCTCGAGGGAAAAGGTCCTAAAGAAGATACTCAATGAGTAGACATCGAAGATTGTTCGGTAGAGATTGCTATCTCCACAGGGGACCCTCTCGACTAGTAACTGCGCAACTTAGCATTCGGTTTTTGTGAATACTACCTTGCTCGCAACAGCTCATGTGGTACCTAGGGAAAATCTCACATAGACTATCAGTGAAATTGGTTTTAGATGACTGTCATGAGCTCAAATG
The DNA here is from genome assembly GCA_964405275.1 of uncultured Candidatus Bathyarchaeia archaeon. Lineage (GTDB taxonomy): Archaea > Thermoproteota > Bathyarchaeia > TCS64 > TCS64 > BS750m-G28. Next base: position 5,764 of record CAYONH010000043.1, read on the forward strand.
AGATGAAGAACAACGAGAGGATATGCAACCTGTACACTACCGTGGGCAACTACGACATAATCTCCACAGCGACCGCGCGCGCACCGCGGTATGAAGCCGCCCAAGAGGACCAGGACCTGACCGATCACTGCGGAAAGCACCATCATCATATCGTTCACATGGTGCTCCATCCTCGAGTTAAGATAGCCGATACCCAACGGCAACAGCAGTCCTAGCGCGATGTAGACGTAGAAAAGCAGCGAGACCGAAGATCCCGCGAGCAGTATTCCCGTAGTAGGGGTTGTACCAATGTACAGCGCCAGGAGGGCTAGCTCCAATACGTTCAGTACCTGAAAGTACTTCTCGACCTGTCCGATCATGCCAACGTAGGAGGCCTTCCTCTCATATAGTTCCCAGAAGCTGTTCAGCGCCTTGGGCATAATGTAGGCTGCAATCGGTATCATCAGCATAGCCATCATGAGACCCGTAAGTATTCCGGAGACTGTGAATCGCGCCGGTAGGAACGGTGAACCCCAGAAGGGTATACCCCTGCAGTATGTCAGAACTTAGTCCTATCTATGCGGCTGTCCCAAGACTCAGGGCTATGCCGACGACGTCCACTATCTTCCTTATCAGCCAGTTGCCGCCCATGAACGCCAGTATTACGGTCACCACTGATACGACAAACAGGCTCATGAGTATCAGGTTCGCGCTCGTGATGTTCTATACCCTCTGGAATGCTCGCTAATCTTAGTAATTGAATGAAAAAAGGGGAAATATAAAAAACGGTGTTAATCTAGTGGAATATCTGTCCAGCAGTCAGGATTGCGTAACGCAGGAGGAATCCGCCCACTAGAATGAGAGCGCTTCCTCCCATGCTGAATAGCACTACAGAGCCGGTACTTCCCGCTGCTTTGAGTTTTCCGACGTAGTAGGATATACCCAGTGGAATCAGTAGTCCAAGTACTATGTAAGTATAGAATACCAGCGAAAGACTACCTGTTAAGAGTACACCTGAATGTTCATAGCCCGTACCTAGCTCTATGATCACTAGTGCCATCTCGACCACAATCAGTACTAATATGTACTTCTGAGTCTGGCTGAGCATGTCAGTGAACTGAGCCTTTCGTTCGTATAGTTCCCAGAAGCTGTTCAGCGCTTTGGGCATGATGTAAGCCGCTATCGGTATCACCAGAAGGGCCATCGCTAGTCCTGTCAAAGTCCCTGATACCATGAAGGTTACTGGTAGGAATGGTGAACCCCATAGGGGTACTCCTCTACAGTAGGATAGCAGTAACCCTGTGTACGCTGTTGTTCCTAGACCTAAGATGAGGCCGACTACATCTACTATTTTTCGTATCAGCCAGTTGCCTCCGAAGAACGCCAGTATGACAGTTACAGCCGATATTACTAGGAGACCTGTCAGTATCCAGGTGCCCACAGAGATCATTGAACCCGGGAACATCCTGTATGCGTTCAGGAAGCTCAGAGGTGCTACCTCGAAGCGCTTTATCTCAAGCAGCAGTACTACGACGCTCGCGATTACAGAGACCAAGCTAACAAGAGCTCCGGACTTTGAGAGGACCTCGTAGTCTTCTCCCTTGAAGAGGTCAACCAAGGCGCTAATTATGTAGGCTCCTCCAGCTAAACCTCCTAGGAAGAGGTAAATAGCCATCAACGGTCCCCAAACAAGCTCGGACATCTTAGTTCCCTCCCTCGCTTCCACTCTTCATAATCGCTTCTCTCCTCTCTGCATACAGCTTTACAGCCGCCAGGATTGCGCCTCCAACGAAGAGGCCTGCGCCGGCGAACTTCATCAGCAGGTCGGACTCGTATCCTTTCTGGGTCACAGTGGAGTACTCAGGCAGGCCGAACTCTGAGAACGGAACGTCTGAGATGTATATCCAGCTCGTGCCCCCGACCTCGTCCAAGCCGTACGTGTACATGCCGTTGGCTTTGGCGTCCGCAGCCATCTTTCTTGCTTCCTCTAGATTCATGTACTGCAGTGCGTCCGTTGGGCAGACCGACACGCACGAGGGCTCTAGGCCCTGGTCGATTCGGTCGAAGCACATTGTGCACTTACGTATTGCATGCAGGTCTTCATCGAAATGCGGTACTCCCCATGGACATGCCATGGTGCAGTAACCGCAGCCTACGCATCTGTCGAGGTCGTATAGGACTGGTCCATCGCTCCTCTTCCAGAGGGCGGCGGCCGGGCAGACTGAGACGCAGCTGGGCTCCAGGCAGTGCTTGCAGTTGTCTGAGAGCATCCTCCACTTGAGGCCGCCTGTACCTGGTGCGTCTTTGTCGTAGTCGCCTATCTCCTTGAAGCGGACGATCTTCCATGTTATCGGTGAGAAGGAGGTCGGGTTGGTGAACTCACCGTCCCTGGATACCTCCGTCTTCTCCGCCGGGAGCTTGTTCCATCCCTTGCACGCAATCTGGCAGGCCTTGCAGCCTATGCATCGAGTTACGTCGACGACGACCGCCTTCTGCTCGCCTAAGTGCTGAACCGGGGACTTCTGACCTCTGTCCAGACCTTCAAGTGCCATCGGGGCGACCACTAGGGATGCGCCAGCGGCCATGAGGAAGTCCTTCCTGGAAATCTTCTCGGTCATCTAGTACACCCCCTGATGGTAGCCCTTCTCTTGGATGGCTGCTATCTCGGCGTCAGTCGCCTTCATGATCTTGCACATGCAGGCCTTGGTCTCAGGGATCCAAGCATGAGGGTCCACGGCTCCGATGGATACGAAGTTCGCTATGGAACCCTTCGCCATGCCCTTGGGCCCGAAGTGGAAGGGCGTCATTATCTCCCAGTAGTCGACGTTGTTGATCTTCAGCTTGCCGACCCTCTTAGTGGCTACGATCTTGCAGATGACCCAGCCCCTCTTGGACTCGACTCGTACGTAGTCGCCGGAGTCGACCCCGACCTCAGCCGCGTGTTCCGGGTTCATCTCGATGAAGTACTCAGGCTGTGCCTCGTTCAGCAGTGTCATGTTCCTCGTGAAGGTGTGGAAGTGCTCCGTGAGCCTGAAGCTGCCCCAGATAACGTTGTAGCCATCCTCGGGCAGGCCGACCAGACCATCATCCCAGAGCTTGTCGTTCGCCTCGTACTCAGAGGCCCTGTTGTTGTAAAGCCAGCCGTAGCACGGATAGTCCTCTGCAAGAGCTGTGTTCGGGTACTCCATCGGCTCGAAGTGCTCGGGGAGGCCGATCATCGGCTTCCCGCCCGGTCCCTGGAGCTTCCCGCCTCGGAACGTGGCGCCTGGGACGGGAGGCTTGTCGCCTGTCCATGCGTCGTAGCCAGCGGTTATGTCCTTGCCCGCTCCCGCGATGCCCTGGGCCCAGATACGGGCCATGCCCGTCCTCTCCTTGCCCCACCAGTATGTGCTTCCCTGCCTCCAGTAAGGCCAACCGTTTGACCTCTCTCCTGAGGGTGCGCCCCACGGTGTGTTGCCGACGGTCTTGAACGTGACGGGGTTCATCGTGTCGTTCTCGCCACAGTCGTCCTTGTTGTAGAGTACCCTCTGGTTCTTAGGCCAGCACCACGACCAGTTCTTGGCCATGGAATACTCCTTGTCGATGCCGTCCCTGTAGTTGTTGACACGCCTCTTGGCGAGGATCTCTCCCCTGCCGTCGTCGTAGGCGTGGACCGAGGACTTGTATCCTACGTGCCCCGCCCGGTACTGTCCGTCGTATAAGCCGACGGCGTCGTCCATCTCTGCGTAGACTTGGTCTGATGCCTTCATGTTGTCTGTGTCGGGCTCGGCGTACCACTCCCAGTTGATATCTGGGCATGGCCTTCCAGCCTGACCCTTTGCGGTTCCGTTGAAGCCCCAGATCTCGTCTCCGGCGATGTACTCCAGGCACTTACGTCCCATCGGGTCTGTCGGGAAGTCCTCGTCTGGGTGGTCGTCCATGAATAGCTCGGACGGCAGCCTCAGGATGCCCCTCTGCCTCCACATGTTATACAGCTTCATGAAGAGGCTCAGGTCTGACTTGGACACCCCTGGGGCGTCGCTCGTCTTCCACCTGTACTGCACCCACCTTGCGGAGTTGGAGACTGTGCCGTTCTTCTCGTAGACCGACGCCATCGGGAGGACGATGTCCGCTAGGTGGGCGGTCTCGGTCTCCCAGATGTCGGCGACCACCATCTTCCCGGGAGCCTCTGTGAACTCCTTGTAGACGGATGCGGCGCCACCGTCGGTGACGACTCCGTTGTCCCCTATCTCGAAGTAGACGTCGAACTTTCCCTTCCCGAAGGCCCTGTCAGCGTCTATGATGGGATGACCCCTGTTGAAGGGGATGTCACAGATGACTGCCCCGTTCTCCGGGTCGTTGGTAGGCCAGGTGCCTGCGAATAGGCCCCAGGCCTTCTCGTATCTCCTCCAGCCGCCGTGGGTCCTCGTGGTCCCGGTGCCCATGTACCAGATGTTGTCGTACTCCATGCCAGCCACGTAGTCGACGCCACTCCAGGTGAAATCGACTAAGGGCTTCATCGTCCTTGAGAGGTCGCCAGGCCTTCCGGCGTTCTTCCAAGCCTGGTAGGCCCTTATCTGGGCCTCACTGGTCGGGATGCCGATGTAGCCTGGGAGTAGGTGGCACAGGACGAGCATGTCTGTCGCTCCCTGCACGTTGTTCTGTCCCCTGATGGCGTTGACTCCGCCTCCTGGGACGCCCATGTTGCCAAGGGTCAGCTGCATTAGGCACAGGGCCCTGAGCAGCTGGGATGCACAGGTGTGCTGGGTGAGCCCCATAGCGTAGGTTACAGTACCTGGCTTGATTGAGGTGTATGTCTCAGCGATCTCCTCGAACTTCGACACAGATATCCCGCTGATCCTCGCGACCTCTTCGGAGGTGTAGTTCTCAAGGACCGAGGTCAGGACGTTGTAGACCGTCTTCAGGGTCTCGCCTCCCGCACCTGTGGCCTCGCCGAGGAGCACCCTGTCCACAGGTGGGACCTCGGGCCAGGGCTTGAGCTCGCCGGACTTGGTTTTGACGACGTGGGTCTTGATTCCCTTGTACAGGTTCTCGTTGCCGAGGTAGTCGAGGTCGGCAGTGCTCTCCATGGTGTAGAGGACGTGGTTGTAGACATCCACGTTCAGCAGGAGGGGTGCGTTCGTGCTCTCGACGAGGAAGTCGACGTCATGCCTGTCGTTGTCGATCGCGTACTTGGTTATCCCGTTGAATATCGCTGCGTCGGTGCCTACCCTGATACGGCCGTATATGTCGGCCTGGGTCGCGCTCCGGCTGAACCTCGGGTCTATGACGATGACCTTCGCGCCGTTGTCCTTCGCCTTCCTCAGCCACCTGTAGGCTACAGGGTGAGCGGACGCCGGGTTACCACCCTCGTGGATGATGACCTTGGCGTACTGCATGTCGAGGAAGTGGTTTGTCATGGCGCCGAAGCCGAAGGTGTTGGCCAAGGCCGCTACCGTCGACGCGTGGCACTTCCGTGCGCAGTGGTCAACGTTGTTGGATCCCAGGATGGTCCAGAGCTTCCGGTTCAGGTAAGCCTCCTCGTTGTTGTATACTGCGGAGCCGATGCACCCGATCGGGTGCTCGTGACCGTCGAACCTATAGACTTCATCGGCTAGAGAGGCCTTCTTCTGCAGGATCCCCGTGGATTTCAGCCTCGAGATCTCCGAGTCGACGGACGGCTTCATCCAGTCCCCAATTGTGTTGAGGGCCTCTCCCCAGGTGATGTTCCTCCACTCCGGATCCTCCTCGAACCCCTTCTTGGGATTCGTCCGGATCATGGGGGAGGTCAGCCTCCTGGGGCTGTTGATGAGCTCCGTAGAGCCTCGTCCCTTGGGGCACAGGGTCCCCTCGTTCAGCGGATTGTATGGGTCTCCCTCGGTGTCGATGACCTTCCCGTTCGCAACCGTGGCGATTATCCCACAGCCAACGGCACAGAAAGTGCAGATAGTGGGTATCCGCTTCGCGTTCAGAACGGGGACCTGCGTGGGCGGTCTCTGCTCACCGATCTTCGTCAGTCCAGGTGTAATAGCCAGCAGCGGTGACATGCCTGCAAATTTAAGGAACTCTCTACGTGAAAGTGATATTCTTGCCATTTCTATCTGTACCTACCCCGCATGAGCCGGTTTTATATTTTACTCTCAGGAATACTAGCCTTTTAGGTCAGGCTAAGTTACGAC
>CAYONH010000044.1:0-1248 GCA_964405275.1 uncultured Candidatus Bathyarchaeia archaeon
GGCGGCCTCGGACGCCCTCGACGCCCGGTGGGTGACGGCCGAGGAGTTCCCCGACTATGAGCTATCTCCGACCCTCGTCGAGATGCTCAAGCGCGTGGACATCTGGCCCAAAGACTAGTCCTTCTCGTCCACGCCACAGATCACGCAGGCAAGCCACGCGTAGACCTTGATCGTCTCCAGGTAGTCGTCGACCCTCACGAAGTCCTGGTGAGTGTGGGCGGACCTCTCCTCCCCCGGCCCGAAGCCTATGACGGGGAGGCCCCGCCACGAGTAGAAGCGCCCGTCGGTGACGAACTGCCAGACCTTAAGCTCAGGCTCTCGGCCCAACACCTCGGCCGCGGCCTGCCTGGCCTCCTCGACCTCCATGAACTCCTCGGGGTCTGTGTAGAAGCCTGTGAACTCCCTGGAGCTCCTCCTGGTCACCACCTCGGCGTCGAGCTCCGGGTCCGACTCCTTCATTTCGGCGATGACCGCCTCCAGATCCTCACCCAGGGCCTTCACCGAGTAGTTGGGGTTGTACCTGCAGTCGAGGGTGAACCTGCACTCCTCCGGGACTACGTTGGGCGTGTCCGGCTTCACCGAGATCTGGGTGGCGGTCAGAGTCGTCTTCCCGTAGAGGGGGTGGTTGGGTAGGGCAGGGATCAGCTCGGACCTGATCTTGTCCAGAATGTCTGCAGCCTTGTAGAGGGCGTTTATCCCCCTCTCGGGGGCGCTGGCGTGGCAGCTCCTCCCCTTGACGATCACCTCGGCCTTGGTGCTCCCCCTGTGGCCAAGGGCCATCTCCATGTTCGTCGCCTCCCCTATGACCACCACATCCCCGAGGAAGCCCGCCTCGACCGTGGCAGCCGTCCCGGCGCCTCCGACCTCCTCCTGGGCCACTGCGGCCACCATGTAGTCCCCCTTCAACTCGACGCCGAGCTTCCTAAGCATGCCCCCGGCCATCACCATCGCGGCCACGGCCCCCTTCATGTCGGACGCCGCCCTGCCGTAGACGACCTCTCCCTCGACGCCGAACGGCTCACCGTCCATCAGCTCCCCTGAGTATGGCTCGGGCATATCGCCGGGTGGAACGTGGTCAATGTGGCCATTGAAGAGGATGTTCCGGCCGCTGCCCACGCCCTTTATGACCCCGGTGGCATCGTTCAGCTCATCCACATCCACCTCGTCGAAGCCGACGCCCCTCATCTTCGTCGCGACGACCTCCGCCGCTGCGGCCTCGTCCCAGCTGGGGCTGGGGGTCCTGATGAG
>CAYONH010000044.1:1348-5751 GCA_964405275.1 uncultured Candidatus Bathyarchaeia archaeon
CTTGAGAAGAAGGGCTCGGACGCGTGTAAGGGGAAGGTACTCGCCTCCCTCTTCTTCGAGCCGAGCACTAGGACCAGGCTGAGCTTCGAGACCGCGATGTTCAGGCTCGGGGGGAACGTGACGACCGTGGCGGACCCCATGACGAGCAGCGCCAAGAAGGGGGAGACCTTCGAGGACACCATCCTGACCGTTCAGAACTACGCTGACATCATCGCGATGAGGCACCCAGACGACGACGCAGCTCTCAGGGCTGCGAAGGTAGCCAAGATCCCTTACATCAACGGGGGGAGCGGCAGCTGGGAGCATCCCACCCAGACAATGCTTGACCTCCACTGCATGAGGTACGCCAAGGGCGGGATCGACGGTCATACCATCGGCATGATAGGCGACCTCAAGCACGGGAGGACGGTCCACAGCCTCCTGCTGGCCCTGAGGCACTTCGACGTAAAGGTCAAGCTCATCAGCCCCGATCAGCTGAAGATGAAACCCGACCTCATCGAGGGCACTGGAGGCAAGATCGAGATCAGTGAGACCAACGACCTCAAGAGCGTGCTGCCTGAGCTCGATGTCATGTACGTCACCAGGGTGCAGAAGGAGAGGTTCGCGGACCCCGCGGAGTACGAGAAGGTGAAGGACGCCTACATCGTGAACGCTGACCTCCTGAAGAAGGGGAAGAAGGACGTCGTAGTCATGCACCCCCTGCCCAGGATAATGGAGATCGCAACCGACGTGGACCCCCTGCCCAACGCCTGGTACTTCAGGCAGGTGAAGCACGGCATCTACGCCAGGATGGCCATAATGGGCCTTGCGCTCGGCGTCCTCTAGGGACGCCCCTCTCTCTCCCTGACAAATAGATCCCTTATTCTTCTCCATCGGCCATCTTCCTCCTTAGACCTGAGGATGGAGGACTTCTTCTCGTAGGCCTCGGGGATGGAGTAGACGTATATCTTGTGGGAGCCGACGACGTAGTGCTCCGGTGGCTCCTTCCTGACAGTGGTCCAGCCGTGGATGGGGAAGTCGTGGCTTACGACCCTGGACCCAGGAGCCAGCTCCTCCTCGAGCTTGGGCCTCAACTTGGAGTTACCCGAGGTCGTCAGGTAGAGGGTGACCACCGAGGCGCCCGAGAGGTCCGCCAGGAAGAAGTTGCCGTTCACTACTTCGATGCGGTCTCTTAATCCCTTCTCGTCTATCTTGAGTTTTACTCTGCCGCACATCTTGGGGTTGAGGTCGTAACCCACCGCCTTCTTGGCTCCGAAGCCCTCGATGGCTGCCATTAGTATCCTCCCGTCGCCGCACCCCAGGTCGTAGACAACGTCGTCTGAATTCGCTTCAGCCAGGGTGAGCATCGTATCGACGACGTTGTGAGGCGTCGGGACGTAGGGGGCGACGCTATGGGGGACGTCACCCCAGCTGAGCCGCGGAAGACCTCGTTGTAGATCCTCTGACTTCTTGCGGCGCCTCTCCCTTGACATCATGAGATCTTTTCCCACGGCGTCTTAATACGTTTGTCACCAGTCGCAACCCTCATATGGCCCCTGAGCCTGATCAGTCCCCGAGTGAGACATGGAGCTCAAGGTTGTGAAGACGGAGACCCCCGAGGGCTGCAACCTCATCCTCGGTCAGAGCCACTTCATCAAGACGGTGGAGGACGTCTACGAGGCCATGACCACCTCCACGCCTGGCGTGAAGTTCGGCCTTGCGTTCTGCGAGTCCTCAGGGGAGCGCCTCGTACGGGTGGAGGGGAACGATGAAGGTCTGAAGGAGGCCGCCGCTGAGAACGCCCTGAGGCTGGGATGCGGCCACAGCTTCGTGGTGCTCCTGAGGGACGCCTTCCCCATCAACGTCCTCAACCAGATCAAGATAGTGCCCGAGGTCTGCACTATCTACGCCGCCACGGCCAACCCCCTGGAGGTCGTGGTCGCCGAGACGGAGCAGGGGAGGGGCATCCTGGGTGTCATAGACGGTCAGAGCCCTCTCGGCGTCGAGGACGAGGAAGGCGTCAAGTGGAGAAAGGAGATCCTGAGAAAGTTCGGCTACAAGACCTGAGGCCTAGAGGCCCTTCAGGACCCGCTCGACCTCGCCTGGGATCTCGTCGATCTCCAGTTCGCCGCTTACCTCCCTGACCTTGCCGAGCCGCTCGTACCGTTCCAGGATGGGGAAGGTCTGCTGCGCGTAGACCTCTAGGCGGTGGAGTATGATCTCCTCTTTGTCGTCGTCCCTCTGGGTCAGCTTGCTGCCGCACTCGTCGCAGACTCCCTCCACCTTGGGGAGAATGTCCTTGAGGTGGTAGATGGCTCCGCACTTGGGGCAAGACCTGCGGAGGGAGAGCCGGCTCAGGATGGTCTCGGGCTTGGCTGTGACGTACATCACGACGTCTAGGATGGCCCCCATCTTGTTGAGGATGCGGTCAAGGGCCTTCGCCTGGTTGACGCTCCGAGGGAATCCGTCGAGGATGAAGCCCCCCTCCACGTCAGGCTTCCTGAGGCGCTCCTCCACGATGCCGATGACGACGTCGTCCCTGACGAGCTCCCCCTTCTTCATGTAGCCATCAGCTATCTTGCCATACTCGGTACCGGCGGCCACAGCCTCCCTGAGCATGGCCCCCGTGGTGATCACCGGATATCCGAAGATCCGCCCGATTATCTTCGCCCGCGTCCCCTTGCCGGACCCCGGAGGCCCAAGTATGACGAGTCTCATCAGTATACCCCGAATTACTGGTTGGGGGAAGGAAGAAGACGTTATAACTATTTCGATGAGCCCATCCAAGTTTAAATTCACAGAGGAGAGTGGGATCAGAGAGGGATATGGAGTCGCTTTACAGGCCGTTCACCACCCTCGGGCTGGTCCTGATAGCCTGCGGCTTAATACTGGTCGCCCTCCCCTTCGTCATACGCATCATGCCGAGCCTGGAGAAGGTGCCCTGGATAATCCTGTGGGTCTACAGGAGGGACGGCTTCTTCTTCGCAACCTCCCCACTGCTGATAATAATCTCAGCGGTGTCTCTGCTCCTCAGCCTGTACGGAAGGCGCTGATGAGGGGCATTGAGCCTCTCGGGGGGGGAGAGCGGGACATGGATTGTGTCCAAAAAGGCTCTGCAAGAAGATAGATCAGTGATCCATAACTGTATTTAAGGTATTTTTTACGGTTTACTGTAATGTATCAGGGATACGGATCAGAAATACTTATATCTGTGTCAAAGGGGTATATGGCGGACATATCGGAAAACCGATATAATGTATACGTGTATGACGCCGATACAGTTTGAAGGGACGTGTGAAAGATGAAGAACAGGAGATCGAAACTGGAGGTCTATCTCGACGTGCTCTGGGCAATCAAGAGCGGTGTGAACAAGCCGACCCGCATCATGTACGAGTCGAACCTCTCGTGGAAGCCGCTCCAGAGGACGCTGGACTCGCTGATGGGCCAGGACCTGATAGAGGAGTACAGCCCCAAGAACCTCAGGGACAAGCGGACCACCTACTGTTACAAGCTCACCCAGAAGGGGGAGAACGTCATCCAGTACTTCAAGAGGGCAGAGGACCTCATTGAGCTGGAGATAACCCCCAGGGCGAGGCTCTAGACCAACGTTTTTTTAAATACCTTCTTTTCCAGTTTTAATGAATTACAGTCACTCATCAGTCCTATTGGTTCCTGTTAGGTACCGAAAATGTAGAACCAAACTACATACAAACGAAGATAACAGGTTCTGCTGTAGTTCTTTCAACTTAGAGCAAGGGATGTGAGAGTTTGCCTCGCAGATCGAGACTTGAGATCTACCTTGACGTACTATGGGCCATTAAGAGTGGGATCAGGAAGCCCACGCGCATAATGTATGAGGCGAACCTTTCCTGGAAGCCTCTCCAGAAGATACTGGAGTCGATGGTCTCCCAGGGCCTGATCGACCGTGTGGACGCGTCCAGTAACAGGGACAAGAGGACCAACACCGTCTTCGGGATCACCCAGAAGGGGGAGAACATCATCAACTACTTCAACAGGGGAAAGGAGTTCCTCAAGATCGAGGAGATTACGAAGAGCCGAGATTTCTAAAGACCCACATCACCCAATTTTTATCCAATCTACCCCTAGGCCTTCCGCCTCATCCTTCCACGGATTGACTCCTCAATGACCCAGGGAATCTTCTCGACCAGGTCGGAGGGCAGCATGTGGTAGCCCTTCTCGGCGTAGACGGCGTCCCCCGCGGCCCCGTTGATGAACGCCCCAGCGACGGCTGCCTCGAACGGCGAGACCCCCATTGCCAAGTATCCAGCCACGACCCCCGACAGGACGTCGCCTGTCCCACCGACGGTCATCCCCGGGTTCCCCGTCCGGTTGAAGCGGACAGTATCGCCGTCGCTCACGACGTCGACGTTCCCCTTCAGGAGCACTGTCGCGTCGAGCTTGGA
>CAYONH010000044.1:5851-9442 GCA_964405275.1 uncultured Candidatus Bathyarchaeia archaeon
TTGAGCTTCACGGTTATCAGGCTCGGGGAGAACCCCGCGATAATCGAGGCGGCCGTCTCGGGGGCGGCGACGTAGACAAGGTCAACCCCCGTGGCGTAGGCGCCGAGGGCCGTGAGCGCGGGTGCCCCAGAGTACATCTCGCTCCCACCGATGACGAGGAGGCGCCCGAAATCTCCCTTGTGGGCCTCGGGCGCGCGATGCCTGTGGGCGATGTAGACGTCCCCAGGCCCCGTATGTGTCTCGGCCTCCGGTGGGATGCCTATTGAGCAGACCTGGAGCTGGCCCAGGCTCTCCGCGTCGTTCAGCCCTGTCTTGGGCTTGTGAAATGTCAGTGTGAGGTCGGCTTGGACCATGTCGCCCTCTGCCTCACCAGAGTCGGAGTCCAGACCGCTTGGGGCGTCTACGGCTATCTTGAAGCCTTCAGCGCCGTTGATGGCCTGGACCATCTCCCTGTAGGGGGATGAGAGAACGCCCTTCATACCGGTCCCTATTAGGGCGTCGACCATCACGCTGGCCTTGAGGGGCTGTATCTCAGCGGAGTCGTGAACTTCAGTAATCTTGACGCTGTCGGTCATGTTCCTGAGAGATTCCCAGTTGACGCGAGCCTCTTCGGAGCGTATGTTCTCGGGTCTACCCAGTAAGATCACCGAGACGGGATAGCCCTGGCCTGCTAGGTGCCTGGCTGCGACGAAGCCGTCGCCTCCGTTCCCGCCGAGACCGCACGCTATTAGGACCTTTGTCTTGGGGCTGAACCTCTCCTTCACCGCTTCCGCAACGGTCTTTCCGGCGTTCTCCATGAGCTGGAGCTTGGATACCCCCAGGTACTCAGAGTTCATCTCAATGGCCCGCATCTCACGCGCGGTCACAGCCTCATCCAGAATCAAGGCGACCCCTCGCTCATTCATACATCCATGGATATTTATAGCATCTCAGCATGCAGGCCTCAGCAGAGAAGGTCAGAGAACCTTGATCTCCCCGAAGGAAGCGATGACGACGTCGGCAAGCTCAGATATCTCCGGGGTAGGCTCCGAGCCATAGCAGACAGCAACCACGGCCCTCACTCTCCCTGCCCTCCCGGCCAGCATGTCCGTGGGTTGATCCCCGAAGTATATCGTGTTCCCAGGCGTGGAGCCACACCTCTCACAGGCCAGTTGAATCATCTCCGGGGACGGCTTCGGGTTCTCGACCTCGTCCGCCCCCACCACGGCATCGAAGAGGGGCAAGACGCCAGCCACTCTGAAGGAGGCCTCGGCATCCGCCCTGCGATCGTTCGTGGCGATCGCGAGCTTCAGACCGGCCTCCTTAAGCCGCCTCAGGGCGTCCTCTGCCCCCTCGAATAGGCTTGGCCTGTAGAAGTTGGGCAGCTGTCTGTCCGCCTCATCGTAGGCCTTCTTGGCGAGCTCCTTGGCCTCCTGCCATCCGTGACCGGCCAGGTAGAGGGCCGTCGCGCCCACGATGAGGTCCTCCCTCCGGGGGGCCTTCGCGAGGGGGCCGTCATCGTCCACGTCCCATGTCCCCGTGTCGACGCCCGATAGCCTCGCCCAATGCCTGACAGCCTCCTCGCCGGCGAGCTCCGCCAGCGTCTGCGCTCTCAGCCGGGCTCGGGAGCTTGTCCTCGCCTTCACGTCCATGAGCGTGCCCGTCATGTCGAAGGCCGCCATCTCGCATTCGAACTGTCTTCCCGCGATTCTCAAGACAACCATATTATCAGCCTCTGGAGCTTCCCGTCTTCTCTCTACTTGATGAAAAGAATATATTATCGAATTGGTGGTCTCTCGTAATGTAGCTTCATACCGGGAAAAAACACGCATAAAACACGTATTTTACGAAGCCAGCAAACGTTAAGTACCCGTGGCGGATTAAATTCCTGAGGTGAAAGAATTTGGCGACTGCTTTTGTACTGATCAACGCTGAGATAAGCTCCGAAAGCGAGGTTCTGAAGGACCTCACGGCGATCCCCGAGGTCAAAGAAGCCCACATGGTCTACGGCGTCTACGACATAATAGCCAGGGTTCAGACGGAGACGATGCAGGATCTAAAGGACACCATCAGCTGGAAGATCAGGCGCCTTGATAAGGTCAGATCCACACTCACGATGATCGTTGTCTAATTTTCCCAAGTTTTTATATTATCTGATCTCATTCGGGAGTAGGTCGAGCTTCCTCAGGTGAGGGCCTTCAGCAGGTCTGCCTTGGTGACTATGCCCGTCGTCTCACCCTTTTTGTGGACGAGTACCGCGGGGTAGACCCTGAGCATGTTGGCGATGAGTGAGATGGGGGCCGCCTCCCCCACCTGGGGGAAGGGGTCCTCCATGAGGTCGGAGACGGGCCTCTCCCCGATAGGCTCCTCTCCCTCGCCCCTCACCATCCTGTCGATTATCGTCCTCTCCGTGATGCTGCCCACCGGCCTGTCCCCCTCGAGGACGGGCACCTGGGAGAAACCGTACTCGTCCATGAGGGCGACGACCCTGTGAACCAGGTCGTCCCTCTGGACGCCGATGACCGCCCCGGTCATGATGTCCCTGGCCTTCGCCTCCCTCCCCCTCTCCAGGCCCTCAAGGGCCCCGAGGATGGCCATCACCTTCGCGTAGGAGGGCTCGATCTTGTTGGCCTCGAGCTTCGCAATGTACGATTGGCTCACACCAGCTAGGTTCGCGAGCTGTGTCTGAGTGAGGCCTTGTGTTCTCCGCCTGATGGCTATTGTCTCTAACCCGGGCAGCATGGGTGTATTATGTGGGCTTAGGGAAATATTCTTTTCGGAATTATAGAGCTGATAAGACTACAACAGAGGAATAAGATAAACTACTGGGAATCGTGTTGCTTACGCCTATTAAACGAGGGGCGATTGGGTGCCTCTACATGACCGAGAACGTGAAGTTGCTGATCATGTTTACGAACAGCTGGGTCAGGTAGTTCATGGTCAGGTAGACTGAGGCCACCGAGAAGAAGTAGCACATTACTCTTCGCTTCATTTCATTTATCCTCCTAGATCACGTGGAACGGTGAGGACAGCTTGTCGTACCTGTCGATGAACAGCTTCCCCTCCTCTGTGACATAGAACCTCTCGCCGCTCTTCTCCAGAAGGCCACTCTCTGTGAGCCCACTGATGTACTTCTTCACTATATTGAAGTTGAGATTCGCCTTATACACGAGGTGGGTCTTCTTCGCCCCACCCTGGGACACCCGGAGGATGTCAGCGCAGATATCCAGATTGTTTCTCTTCATGATTTCCACCTGTTTCCTATGCTATTACGGAACATTATTTAGATATAAGGCTTCTCTAGCCAAAACGGTGAGTGAATACCAGTAATAGGAAAATACAGGGCTTTTTTTCCGTTTTTAGGGAAAGGTTCCGAAAATGGGAAAAAACGGGCATCCAGGCCTCTGGGTCTTTAGGTAAATGGCGATTATCGACGAACCAAGGATGCCACCACCTTTTATTATCCGGTTCTTCACCATCTCCGGGAGGAACCTCATTGCGCCTGCACATCGGACTCGACGACACCGACTCCCCCGAAGGGGGCTGCACGACGTACATAGGTGCGAGGCTCATCGAGGAGCTGGAGGCACAAGAGGCCAGGTTCACGGACTA
>CAYONH010000044.1:9542-11826 GCA_964405275.1 uncultured Candidatus Bathyarchaeia archaeon
GGCCTCCAGAGGGGGGACCACACCTTCGAGGTGCTCACCTATCGGAGGGCTGAGAACTGCGGGGGCCCGCGGATGCTGGATGAGGGCTCAGTTAGGGCGATGGACGAGGCCTTGGGCGACGCGACGTTCAACAACGTGGACCCCGAGTCGGGGCGGGTCCTCATCGCCCCCCACGGGCCGGACCCGGTCCTCTACGGCGTAAGAGGGGAAACCCCCGAGGCTGTCTACAGCGCCTACGAGATGGTGAGGCCCCTCGAGCCCGTGGAGCGCTGGGCCATCTTCAGGTCAAACCAGGGGACCGACGCCCACCTGAGACATCTGTCCAACGTCATCGAGATTGAGGCCTACAGCCCCGCCATCGTCAGCGGAGACGTCACCGAGGCCCCCAGGACCATCAAGGGGGGGCACGTCATCTTCGGGCTCTCCGACGGGACGGGGCGGACTGACTGCGCGGCGTATGAGCCCACCGGCTCGTTCAGGGAGGTCGTCAGGAAGCTGATCCCCGGGGATGCCGTCAGAGCCTACGGAGGGGTGAGGGAGGACGAGGGCTCCAGGAGGACCCTGAACCTGGAGAAGATGGAGGTCCTCAAGCTCGCAGAGGACGTCCGGATGGTCAACCCCGCATGCCCCGAATGCTCAGGGACTATGGAATCCATGGGGCGGGGGAAGGGCTACAGGTGCCGGCGCTGCGGGCACAGGGGCTCGAATCTGGAGAAGCAGCCGGTCGTGGTCGACCGTGGACTGGAGGTCGGCCTCTACATCCCCCCGGCGAAGGCGCAGAGGCACCTGACCAAGCCCCTCTCCAGGTACGGCAGGGAGAAGGAGTACCTGCCCGGGGAGCTGTTCCAGCCCTGGCACGGGGCTTGAGGGGCGCAGCCTAGCCTCCTCGCTTAGCGGTGAAAGTAAATAAAGCCCCGGGCATATGATAATCCAATTGTTGGAGATATATTCATGGAGTTTGACAAGGTCCTGAAGAAGAGGCGGAGCGTCCGCAAGTACAAGGATGACCCTGTGCCGAGGGAGGCTGTGCTGAAGGTCCTGGAGGCGGCGCGTATCGCACCGTCGGCGGCTCACAGGCAGCCGTGGCACTTCATTGTCGTCGAGGACGCGGAGGTGAGGGGTAAGCTGGCTGGGAGTCAGGCATGGGCGGCTGAGGCCCCGGTCACCGTGGTGGCCTTCGCCGATGAGGAGGCCTCTCCGAGCTGGTGCAACAACGACGTTGGCATCGCCTTTGAGCATCTGGTGCTGGCGGCGACCGACCTGGGGCTGGGCACCTGCTGGATGGGGCTGACCAGGCGGGACGAGGAGATACGGGAGCTGCTCTGCACCCCGGAGTGCCTGAAGGTCGTCGCGATGACGCCCCTCGGTGTGCCCGACGAGGAGCCCGCCCCGAAGGAGCGGAAGGGCCTCGACGAGATCGTGAGCTGGGGCGAGTACGGGAAGCCCGCGGAGTAGTCAACGTTGAAGAATGAGCTGCCCAAGGGGAGGAGGCTTCAACCCGGCCCGGCGGGGAACGTGGTCATGGCGACGGTGGTGGGGAACGACGGTAAGCCCAACATCATCACCCTGGGGATGTACATGCCCATCAGCATCAACCCGCCCCTGGTCTGCATAGGCGTCGCGCCGCGGAGGTACAGCCACACCCTCATCGAGGAGAACGGGGAGTTCGTGATCAACACTCCGTCCATAGACCTCGAGGATGAGATGCACTACTGCGGCATCAAGTCGGGGAGGGACGTGGACAAGTGGGCGGAGACAGGGCTCACGCAGATACAGTCACTGAAGGTGAAGCCCCCCCGGATTGAGGAGTGCTTCAGCCACATGGAGTGCAAGGTGGTGCAGGCCCATACCTGCGGAGACCACACGCTGTTCGTGGGGGAGGTTCTGGCGACGACGGTGGACGAGGGGGTCATGAAGGGGGAGAGCCTGGACGTCCTAGTGGCGCGCCCTATCGTACAGAAGAACCACGTCTATTACACTGTATCTGAAAAATAATCCCTTTTTTCGCGCGCACGGAGTTCACCAGTGATTTACTCTGGAAAAACCATCCAAAATTCACGGTTATAGTGTTGATAATACACTATGAATGCTGCAGAATTTTTATATTAAAACTGACAGTAATAATAAAATGGTGAACGAGAGTCAATGGTGAATAATTTCGCAACCTCCTTAATACTACCAGTGATAGGGTTGTTAATACTCATTTTAGGCCCTGCAATTCGTAACAAGATGTTGAAGAATGAACAGAAGGAAAAAGGGTTTGACCCATCCAAGTATCACTCTC
>CAYONH010000045.1:0-4586 GCA_964405275.1 uncultured Candidatus Bathyarchaeia archaeon
CCCACAAAGAAAGCAACCCAAAAAACGCTCCACCCCGATCCGATTCCAAGAAAAACCAAGGCCGATCAGGGCACACTCACACAACGCATAGGGGGGAGGGGGGGTCATGCATCGGAACCCGAACAACCCCCCCACAACGAAAGGAACCCGAAAACGCCCCCGATCACCATCGATTCATACCAAAAGGGGCACAAATGCATGCCCAAAAACACTCCCCAAGCAAACGAGACACGGAACAGTGAACCCCTATTACCCCGATCCACCCCCTTCACACGGGCACATGAAAAACCTGAAAACCGCTATAAGCGACCACAATTATAAGATGGCGGGCCCGGTGGGATTCGAACCCACGGTCTCCGGCTCCGGAGGCCGGTGCATTATCCACTCTGCTACGGGCCCCAACAAACGTACCCAGACCCACACCATTAAAGGGTTTCGCGGGGCCTAGAGCCCCTCGAAGGCCCCGGCCATCCGCTCCAGCCCCTCCCGGATGTCCGCCATGGACTGCGCGTAGCTCTGCCGGAAGTGCCCCTCACCCCGGGAACCGAAGTCCGCCCCGGGCCTCACGCTCACCCCCGCCTCCATGAGCCGCCCGCAGAGCTCCGACGAGCTCAGGCCGAAGGACGAGACGTCCGGGAAGACGTACATCGCCCCCTGGGGGGAAGCGCACTCCACCCCGTCCATCCCGTGGTATGCGTCCACGCAGAACCTCCGCTTAGCGTCGTAGGCCTCCACCATCTCACGGACGCAGTCCTGGGACCCCGCCAGCGCCGCGACGCCAGCCCTCTGGACCGCCGCGTTCACAACCAGGTAGGTCGACATCTGGACGCCGAAGAGCCTCCTGTACAGCTCCTCCGACGGGGCGATGACGTACCCCAGCCTCCACCCCGTCATCGCGTACGCCTTAGAGAAGCCGTTAAGGATCACCGTCCTCTCGGCCATCCCCGGCAGGGAGGCGATGCTCCGGTGCTCCGCGCCGTCGAATGTGATCATGTCGTATATCTCGTCGGCGATCACCGTGAGGTCGTGGTCCACCGCCAGGTCGGCGATGCCCCGCATCTCGGCGTCGGTCAGCACCGCCCCCGTGGGGTTATCGGGGCTGCAGATCAGTATCCCCTTCGTCCGGGGGGTCACCGCCTCCGCCAGGTCCTCCGGGTGCACCACCCAGCCCTCCTCCTCGTACCGGGGGAAGCCCACAGGTTTCACGCCGACGAAGTCGAACGTCGAGTAGTAGGCGAAGAAGCAGGGGTCCGCCGTGAGGAAGTCGTCCCCGGGCTCCGTGAGCCCCTTCAGGGCCATGTAGATGCCCATGGTGCTCCCGGGGGTGATGAGGACCCTGCCCGGGTCGACGTCCACCCCGTATCCGTCGTACTTGGCGGCCACCGCCTCCTTAAGCTCCGGGATGCCCGCGAAGCTTCCGTAGTGGGTGTGCCCCTCGTCCAGCGCCCCCTTCATGGCCTCCACGATGTGGGGGGGCGTGTCGAACTCGGGCTCCCCTCCGCCGATGTTTATCACTCGCTTACTCATGTTTACATCGGTGATAGCTGGGCGCACCATTTAGATGAGGCTTATGGTAGCCTCACGGCCCCTCGCATAGCTCGCTGTACGGGGTGTTCAGGAGCCTCTGGGCGCTCTCCACGATGACGGGGCCCACCCCCTTGATCTCCTGGAGGGGGCCGTGGAGCCGCTTGGTCTTCCCGCTGCTGGAGGTCCTGACCTTGGCGGTGGCTAGCTCCTCGAGTACCCTGTAGGGCGTCTCCAGATTCCGGAGGAGCTCCTCGGCGAGGGTGACCCCGATCTGGGGGAGCCCGGAGAGGAGGAATAGCTGCTGCTGGTGGGGGGGCATGTCCCTGCGGACGCTCCTGAGCTGGAGGGGGCGTTCCTCCTTCGCCTGCTCCCTGTAGGCGAGGCGGTGGAGGAGTATCGCGGTGGAGTCGGGGTCCTCGGTGGGGATCACGGAGAGTCCGTAGTCCAGTGCTATGCTGGCGAGGGCCCCATAGACCGAGGCGGGCCTCATCCTGCTCCGCTTAAACGCTCTGGACATCCTCCCCTCCAGGATCAGGACGGGCTTCTCGTAGGCATCCGCCATCCCCTGTGCCTGCTTGAACAGGCGGCCGTCCTTCATGCTCCCCAGGAAGTCGGAGACGTCTTTCCGCTCCACGCCGCACCTGTCCGAGACGACGTAGTCGCAGAAGTCCAGCTTCCGTATCTCGACGTCGAAGCCCGCCAGCCTCAGGTAGTTGACTATCTCCCGCCTGCCGGAGGCCTCATTGCTGTCGATGCAGATACTGAGGGGTTCAGCCATCTTTCTCAGCCTCGAACTTGATCTCGATCTTCCAGGGGTCTCTGACGCCCTTGTAGGACCTGACCAGCCCCAGGAGGACGTTCCGTGTGACGTCCTGGACGAACGGGCCCAGGGGGATGTCCTCGTCGTTCACCCTGAGGACGAAGTCGGAAGTGTATGCGACGCATCTCTCCGCCCCTGCCTCTCCTCGGAGTATCGCCCTTCCCAGCTCGTGGCAGTCCTCGTAGCCGCAGCCGTGGCAGTTCAGGCCCGCGAGGATGGGGAATGCGCTCCTCTCTACTGTGTCGGCCAGTTCGTCTATCCTGTCGAGGGGGATGATCGGGGTACTTGCCTCGGGTAGTCCTCCCCCGATGAGGTCTGCGATGGCTATCTCCAGCCCGTTTGATAGCTCCTCGACGTGTCCGGCCTCCTTCGGGACGATCACCCGAGCCACGGTCTTGAGGGTCTTGAAGCCCTCGATGACGACGTAGTCCAGGGCTCCCAGCTTCTCGATGGCCTCGTTGACCGTCATGTATCCGTCGATGAACAGGGCTGCCCCGCTCTCGTGGATGATGGCTGAGGCCTTTGAGCCTGCCTCCCTGTGGCGGTGGGTGTCCTTCCCTGGGGTGTCGAGGGGAGTGTCCTCAGCGGTGTGCTTGAGGGTGCCCACCCTGTTGCCCCGTGAGGTGAGCTCCCTGACGAGGGCCTCGACGACCCGGGTCTTGCCTGAGTCCTTGTAGCCTACGACGGCTACTGCCTTTGCGGGTGTCATCGCTGGCTTATATCGGGGGGATGGACAGTTATATCCTTCACCTTGCCCGCGAATGCTCAAATAGGGTGTGCGCCGTTTATTGGTGATGGTCTCCCTGCGTTTCTATGGCGGAGTCGGTGAGATAGGCGGGAATAAGTTTCTCGTCGAGGACGGGAACGTGAGGTTCTGGCTTGACTTCGGCCGGTCCTTCAGCATTGGGAGCGACTACTATACTGGTTGGCTTCAGCCTCGGTCTCAGAATCCGTTGGGGGATCTCTTCGAGTTCGGCCTCGTTCCCAGGATCGAGGGGCTGTATGCGCATGAGCATCTCGATGGCACCGACCTGGGGCACGTGGAGCCGGGGTTCGACGGCGTGTTCGTGAGCCACGCCCACTCGGATCACGTGAACCACATAGGGCTGCTGGATCCCGGGATACCTATCTTCTTGGGCTCAGGCACGAAGCTCTTCATGGAGGCGTTTGAGAAAACTGGGAGCACGAAGTACGGTGAGCGGGATTATCGATGTTTCCGTACCGGGGATCGGATCTCCCTTGGCGATGTGGTTGTCGAGCCCATCCACGTTGACCACTCGATTCCGGGGGCATACGGTTACATCATCCACACGTCTGAGGGCCCCCTGGTCTACACGGGGGATCTCCGGGCCCATGGGACCCGGGCGGAGATGACGGAGGAGTTCCTGCGTAGGGCCTGTGAGCTGGATGGGGTGACGTTGATCTCAGAGGGCACGCGGATGTCCCGTGTGGAGAAGCGGGTTCATCTGTCTGAGGCTCAGGTGCTGGAGGGAGTCAGGGAGGTCTGCGGCGGGGCTGGTGGGAGGATTGTGCTCTACTGCCATGGGCCCCGGGACATGGACCGGCTGAGGACTTTCTATACCGCTGCGGTGGATTACGGGCGGAGGCTGGTGGTGGACACGAGGGCCGCCTATCTGCTGAGCAGGCTGGTGGAGGATGAGCATCTGGACCTGCCGGATCCGATGAGGGATGACAGCGTCTGTGTCTACTATAAGCGAAAGCGGAGCGGCCAGTACGCCGAGAGGGACTATTACATCTGGGAGAGGGAGTTCATGGACTGCATGGTGACGGCGGATGATCTCCGGAGCCGTCCCTCGGAGTTCGTCGTTAATCTGGGCTTCTATGGCTTCGCCGAGCTCATCGATATCCGGCCTGAGCCGGGGAGCCCCTTCATCTACAGCATGAGCGAGGCCTTCGACGAGGAGGATCTGGAGGAGAGGGTGATGCATAACTGGCTTGGGCACTTCGGGCTTCGGTATCATCAGCTCCACGCCTCAGGTCATCTGAGCAGGGCCGAGCTGGTGGAGGCCATAGATGGACTGAGCACCAGGAGGGTGTTCCCCGTCCACACTGAGAATCCTGAGCTGTTCCGGGAGCACTTTGACGGGGTGGTGGTGCCGGTGGTGGGGGAGACGTATCAGCTCTAGGGTCGCGTCGGTGGCTGGTCGTATGGGTTTGGCGGCTGTGAATGGTAGTATATGATAAGCGTTTTTTTCGCGTGTGGCTGGCAGGGGATAAG
>CAYONH010000045.1:4686-9514 GCA_964405275.1 uncultured Candidatus Bathyarchaeia archaeon
CTGCGGGTCCTTGGTGTCGGGATTCATGTTTTAGTTGAAGCGTTTATTCGTGGAATAGTTGGTGTTTTTGACTGGAATCGGATCAGGGAGGAGGGTTATTCTGGGTCCTTTCATCGATTGGGGGTTCCTTTACACCTGGACCGGTGACCCCCCCTCCCCCTTTTCGGGGAGGTTTTTTCAGCTTCCTTTTATCGAAAGGGTACGTGGGGTCGCTCAGGTGGGTTATTTTTTCGTAGAATTACGTATTTTTATCTATTTTTTTCGCGTCGCTGCCCTCGGAGGTTCTTGGTGGTGTGGTGTGGTTCTCTCATCCCGAACTGAAGACCTAGTCGAAATTCACCCATCATCTCAGCCACGCTACTGCGAAAGACATGTATATCATCCCTCAGTAACGAAAGATACTCATCGCTCGGAACACAGGATAGTTGCCCCGTGGAGACAATTCTTAGCTATCTCAGGCTCATCCGCTTGGAGAGAGCCCTCTCAGCAGTCTTCGGGGTAGTCTTCACTGGGCTCATCGTGGGTGACCTCACAACCTTTCAAACTGATTACGTTATCGCCTGCACAGTAGTCTTCCTCTCTGCTGTCGCCAACTTCGCTCTCAACGACTACAGCGACGTCGAGATAGACAGGACGAACCACAGGACTGACCGCCCCCTCGCTCAGGGGCAGATAAGTCCGAGGACGGCACTCCTGATAGCCGTCGCATCGTCCTCCGTCGCCCTGGCGCTGTCCCTCCTCCTGAACCCCATCCCCCGGGCCCTCATACTCGTGGGCCTCCCCGTCTCCCTCGCCTACAACCTCGCCCTCAAGAGGCATCTCCTCCTCAAGAACACGTTCACCGGCCTCGCCAACGTCGGCGTAGCCCTCATGGGCGCCCTCACCTCTGACGCCGTCCTGGAGCCCCTGGCCATCTACATCGCCGTCATAGGCTTCTTCTTCAGCCTCTCATACGAGTCGATGCTGGACATCGCGGACGCTGAGGGTGACAGGATCCAGGGAGTTGAGACCCTCCCCAACAGGTTCGGCCCGAGGAAGACAGCGCTCTTCTCGATCCTAGTCGGGGCTGGCGCAATAGTCGCTGACCCGCTTCCCTTCTTCGTCCACGTCGACCCCCGCCTCTTCAGGGATTACCTCTTCCTCGCTCTCATCCTCCTACCCGTGGTCAACCGCCTCAGGATCTCCACGTCCCTCCTCAGGGACCAGTCCCGGGAGAACATATTCCACCTCAAGAAGCGGGCCTTCAGGAACCTCCAGCTGGGCTGCCTCTGCTACCTCGTCGGCTTCCTCGTATAGGGCCTGGTCAGATCCTCTCGATCTTGAAGATGACCGGCCTCAACCCGTCTGTGCAGCAGTTCACCGCAACATCCCCCTCCTCGTGGTGGGGGAGCACTCCGCCGTAGAGGAGTGTCCTCACGTTGTGGTTTATCGCCCGCCATGCCGATGCGCAGAAGCCCTCTGGGATTTGTAGATTATCTCCCACGAAGAACTCCTGACCCTCCTGAAATATCTCGCAGGGTACCATCCAGTCCATCGCCGCTACGGGGAGCTCATCGAAGAGCTGAGACGGGTCCAACTTCCTGAGCACGGTTATCTTGAGCCTCGGTTCACTCCGCATCTCGATCATACTAAGGGATTCCGGAGATATAGCCCAAACGAAGTATTGCGTGCCCGTTGTCAGAGATCGTAGATCTTGACCGCGTTCTCGTGTAGTACCCTCCGAAGCTGCCTCGCATCCAGCCCTGAGACCTTGACCTTGGGTATCTCCCAGGCGGGATGCCCGAGGGGCATGTCAGACCCGTACATGACCCTGTCCTCCCCCAGCCTCTCCACGGCCTCCCTGATCTTGGAGTGCATGGTCATCCCAGCCGTGTCGACCACGATGTTCTCGTGGTCCTCCGCGACGTCCAGGGCGCCGTTGATGTAGACTATGTGCCCGTGCCCCATGTGGGCCATCACGACGGTGACGTCCCTGAACCTCCGGGCGAGCCTCTCGAAGCTCCAGGGGAGGGACCAGGGTGCGTGACCGCTGTGGACGAGGACCGGGACCCCGTGCCTCTCAGCCGCCTCCATGACCGGGTCCATCACGGGGTTGTCCGGGGTGAAGTTGTTGAACAGGGGGTTCACTTTTACGCCCTTGAATCCCCAGTCCTCAATGGCGGTGTCTATCTGTGAGGGCGCCGACTCGTCGAAGGGGTTCACCCTCACCAGCCCTGCGACCCTTCCGGGCTGAATCCTCTGAGCCTCCAGGGTCAGAGTGTTGGGGAGGGACGAGACCACCGCCTTCGCGATGCCGTGCTCGTCCATGATGGCGATGAGGCCGTCCAGTTCGAGGCTCTCCCCGAAGACGGGGAACTCTCCTAGGTGTGCGTGGGCGTCTACGATTGACATATCCGCTCACCTACAGTAGGTAGTTCCTACCTAAAGCTCTCCTGACTGCCGAGAGGACCACGAAGGTGAGAGCTATCTCAAAGACGCTCTTGATTGTCAGGGTCCAGATGTCGAAGAATGCCAGGGAGCCGTACAGGTAGAAGTCGTAGAGGGTGTAGCCCACGTTCTTCCACAGGTGGCCGAAGACCACCGCTACAGCCACCCACTTGGTTGGATCCTCTTTTCCGTAAGCGATCCTCCCGATGAGGTATCCCATCGTCCCCCTTATCACAAGGGTCGCGGGGACGTATACCACGAACTTGGAGCCGTGAAGGGGGTTCCAGAAGTCGAAGAGGGCTGCCCCCACGGCGCAGGCGAAGGCGCCGACGTTGGGGCCGCAGAGAATGGCGCTCAGGAATGACATCAGGTTTCCCATGTGCCAGACCCCCAGGGGCGGGGGCATGGCCACCGATATGGAGGTAGTGATGTAGACCAACGCGGTGAAGACGCTCATGAAGGCGATCGCCTTCGAGTAATTATTCGAGCTCATCTCGTAAAAATAGTATAGTTATAACTATAATAATATTAGGTTGGCCTAAGACGCCAAGTTGGGAACAACAACTCTCGCCGCTAACACCTTATATAATACGCTTGGAGGTATGTTTTCTGAACGGTGCAGGATTTGAGGATCGCAGTCGTCGACAAGGAGAGGTGCCGCCCGGAGAAGTGCGACCTAGTCTGTATAAAGTTCTGCCCCATGGTCCGCACCCGGAGGGAGGCGATACGCCTCGGTGACGACGGTAAGGCATACGTCTCCGAGCTCCTATGCAGCGGCTGCGGCATCTGCGTCCGCAAGTGCCCCTACGACGCCCTCCGCATAGTCAACCTCCCCGACGAGCTGGAATCAGACCACATACACCGCTACGGCCCCAACCAGTTCACCCTCTACCGCCTCCCCGTCCCCAGGGCGGACGCCGTCATCGGCCTCCTGGGCAGGAATGCCATCGGCAAGTCCACGGTCCTCAACATCCTCTCCGGCAACCTCATCCCGAACCTGGGGAACCACGGGGACCCCCCTACGAAGGAGGAGATCGTGGAGCGCTTCTCGGGGCTCCCCCTCCACGACTATTGGGAGAACCTCTACGGCAACGGCTCCAAGGTCGTCTACAAGCCCCAGTACGTGGACCAGATACCCAAGGTCGTCAAGGGGAAGGTGGGGGAGGTCCTGGAGGCCAGGGACGAGAGGGGTGTGATCGATGAGCTCTCCGACGCCCTGGAGATAGGCCACCTACTCGACAGGGAACTTGACGTCCTCAGCGGCGGGGAGCTCCAGAGGGTCGCCATCGCCGCCACCATCAGCAGGGACGCCGAGACCTACCTCTTGGACGAGCCCTCCAGTCACCTCGACATCTACCAGCGTATCAGGGTGGCCCAGGTCATCAGGGGCCTTCTGGAGCACGGGAAGAAAGTCGTGGTGGCGGAGCACGACCTCGCCGTCCTCGACTACCTCAGCGACGACATCTTCGTCATATACGGGGAGCCCAACGTCTACGGCATCGTCTCCAACGTCCACGGCGTCCGTGAGGGCATCAACATCTACATCAACGGCTACATCCCCGACGAGAACGTCAGATTCAGGCCCCAACCCATCATATTCCACGTCAAGCCCCCCACATCGGGCACCGGCAGGTCCCGCCCCCTCATCGAGTGGACCCAGCTCAAGAAGGCATACGACGAGTTCCAGCTCACCGTCGAGGCCGGCCACATCGGAGTAGGAGAGGTCGTAGGCATCCTGGGGAAGAACGGCATCGGGAAGACAACCTTCGTCAGGATGCTCGCCGGGGTCGAATCCGCCGACGAGGGCGCCGTCCTGGCGGGGGAGGTGAAGGTGAGCTACAAGCCCCAGTACCTGAGCGGCACCATCGAGGGCAACGTCGAGGAGGTGCTTCGGAGGGCGGCTGGGGAGAAGTTCCTGGAGAGCTGGTTCAGCGCCGAGGTCGTGGAGCCCCTCCACGTCCGCCACATGCTGGAGAAGGATGTCGACGTCCTCAGCGGCGGGGAGCTCCAGAGGGTCGCCATCGCCGAGTGCCTCAGCAGGGACGCAGACATCTACCTCCTGGACGAGCCCAGCGCCTACCTCGACGTCGAGGAGCGCCTGGCGGTCGCCCGGGCCATCCGCAGGATCACCAAGATGAACGGGGTCACCGCCTTCGTCGTCGAGCACGACATCGTCGCCCAGGACTTCATCGCAGACAGCCTCATGGTCTTCCAGGGGGAGGCCGGGCGCACCGGGTACGGCGGGACGCCCATGAAGCTCGAGGAGGGCATGAACACCTTCCTCAAGGACATGAACATCACATTCAGGAGGGACGGTGACACCAAGCGCCCCCGCGTCAACAAGGAGGCCTCGAGGCTCGACAAGGAGCAGAAGAGGACCGGCAGATACTACTACGTCTAG
>CAYONH010000045.1:9614-11637 GCA_964405275.1 uncultured Candidatus Bathyarchaeia archaeon
AGGCTCAGCCACTTAACAACGAGGTTCGAGGACAGGAGGTCATCCCGGAGGTTCTCAAGATCTTTTTCCCCACGTATCTCGTGTGCTGTGCGATAGCGGATGACCGGTCCCCCGTGCTCCATGAGCCAGTCGAGAACGTCCTGCCCTATCTCGGAAACCCCCGTTGGACTACCACGATGATAGATAAAATCTATCGCACACGGGTATTTGTTGACCGCCTATGGACTCTAGTGGCCGTTGAGCAGCAGGGCTAGGAGGGCCACGGCCACCCCGGCGATCACCATCTTCACGCCTGAGTAGATCACGTTGCTCTCGCTGACCCTCCCCAGGAAGACGCCGAGCATGAACAGGGTCGCGAGGGAGGCCCCTATCGAGACGAAGAAGGCCGCCTGGAGGGAAATGACGCCGCTCAGTGCTAGGTAGAAGGGGACCACGCTCGGGATGGAGGCCATGAAGGGGGCTGAGCCGTCCACGATGGCGGCGAAGATGGAGACGAACTTGGAGGCCTGGCCGTAGATGGTGTCCTCGAGGTCGATGAGCATGGCGTCCTCAAGCTCGTTGAGGGACTTGCTCCTCTCGGCGCTCTCAGCCATGTACGTCCCCGAGAAGCCCGAGACCGCCATGGCGACCCCGCTCAAGAGGATGACCCCGATCACCGCTCTGGCATCCATGATGTTGGAGATGTATGAGCCTATGACGACTCCTAGGCTGGTCATGGCTCCGTCGAAGGCGTTCATTGCGAAGTACCTCCGCAGAATCTTGGTCGCCTTAGTGACCCTGAGGAACGTCCCGACCTCGTCGAACCAGTCCGAGAACCAGCCCCCGAGGCTACTGCCATCCGATTCTTCGTCAGACTGGGGTTCGCTCAAACGTCATTGCGCTCCCGAGGCCTGTGCGTGGCCTAGAACTCCCGTGATCCGACCCATAGTTGTTGGGCACTCACCCTGACACACATAACAGGAATTAATAAATCTTATGAAGTAGAACAACATCAAGAACTACGTTCCTTAGGGAAATGTGGATAAGTTGAGCGAATCAAAGATAAAGAACCTAGTTTTGGACGTATTGAAGCCCCACTCGCCGCCCCTGCCGGAGTTCGCGTCCTTCCTGACCGAGCTCGATGGCATAGAGAAGGTGGAGGTCACCCTGGTGGAGATGGATGAGAAGACCGAGAGCCTCAAGGTGGTGCTAAGCGGCAGCGACATCGAATACGAGGCCCTCAAGGAGCATGTGGGAAAGCAGGGAGCCGTCATACACAGCGTCGATCATGTCGTAGTCGAGAAGTATACGGGTTAGCTAGTTCGTAGGAAGATGCCATGGAAGAACTCTTCAGGCCCACCCTCCAGCCGTTCCTGGACACGACAACCCCATACGGGGAGGCCCGAATCGCTATTACAGGTGTCCCCCTAGACCTAACCGGCTCGTATCGCCGGGGCACACGTTTCGCACCCGAGGCCATCAGGCAGGCCAGCCAGTACATGGATACATACAGCCCGCGCACGGGCCTAGACGTGGATAACCTCTCATTCGCGGACCTTGGTAACTTGAAGTTATCGGAGGATGTCGAGGCTTCTCTCTCCGTCATAGAGGATGCGGTTAAGTCGATCCATGGCTCGGGGAAATCACCGTTGCTCCTCGGAGGGGAGCACACAGTCACACTGGGTGCCCTGAGGGCGCTTAAACCCGATCTCGTCGTGGACTTCGACGCCCACCTCGACCTGAGGGACAGGCTCATGGGCCTGGAGCTGTCCCATGCCACATTCATGCGCCGAGCCATGGAGGAGTTCGACTTCAGGCTCGTCGTGCTGGGGTCAAGGGCGCTCTCAAGGGAGGAGCTGGACTTCGTGGAGGAGAACCCGGACAGGATATCCCTGGTGAATTCCGCCGAACTGAGGAAGGGCGTGGAGCCCTCGTTGAAGAAGGTGAGGGGCTGGCTCGAAGACGCCTCATCTGTCTACCTGAGCATCGACATGGATGTCCTTGACCCAGCGGTGGCTCCAGCAGTCGGGAACCCCTCACCCGA
>CAYONH010000046.1:0-11527 GCA_964405275.1 uncultured Candidatus Bathyarchaeia archaeon
CTCAACCGGACCTGTACCCGCCATTCGATTAAAGGAAGTTAACATACACGCGCGCGCGATCGTCAAGAATGGTTGAAAATGTGCGCGATAGCACTGCAAACCCTAATAAAATGGACTCACTGGTAAGTGGGTCTCACCGGGCCCACCATTTTCACTTACAACTATACGATGAAGACATCAGAATGGGAAAGGTTACTTTCTCAGCGGAGGAGCTCGACCTTCATGTAGGTCTGCTCGACCTCGAGGCCCCGGATGAGGACGTCGAACAGGTTCACGATCTTGGGCTCCAGGGAGGCATCATCGTTCATCGCGTGGAAGAGCTGCTCCCTCAGCTCGTAGAACTCCTCGACGTTCTCGAGCAAACTCGTCACCAGGACCAGGGCGTCCTTCTCCTCCGGCGTGCACTCGATCTGCTCCATCTGGTAGAGCTCTGCCAGTGGATCCCTCTCACCCTCTCCTGTCATGGTCCAAGATGCCTCCAGTCCGCTAGGATTGAAATCAACAGCGAAGTGTTGAGGACATACCATTAATGAAAAATCAACATATACATTGATTTTTAACAAATAAAGTGCAATGAGGTTCGTTATTCCATATGATTTTTATATCGTTCTTTAAAGTTTAAGTTTACCTGATTTTCACATAAAAATAACTGTATCAAGAGTATCCAAATCTTTGGATCTCGTTTCCTTAAACGATGCAACTGGACACTCTCTTGATTAAATACAACTTGGCAAAATGGACGCCAAAATCCGTTGTACAAAAAAACTATAGCGTACGCTCATGCCCCTCCAGTGTTAGATTCCACCCATTCCGAGTATGAGTCTTTTAAACAAGTACCCCGCTAGATGGATGCTGAGGCTTCGAGTTGGAGCGACCAGACAAGACGATGTACTTCCTCAAGATAGCCCTGGCAGTAGCCGCACGTTCAACGTGCACCCGGCGCAAGTTCGGGGCAGTCGTAGTGAACGGGAACACCATCGTGGGCACCGGATACAACGGCCCGGCGAAGGGCGTCGTGAACTGCATGGAGGTGGGCTGCATCAAGGACGAGATGGACTCCCCCAAGGGGAGGGCCTACGACTACTGCCCCGCGGTCCACGCCGAGGAGAACGCGATCATCAACTCCAACAGGTCGGACAGGATAGGCGCCAAGCTCTACCTCGCGGGCCTGGACTCAGACGGTAGCTACACCAAGGCGATGCCCTGCCAGAGGTGCAAGCGGAAGATAATCAACTCGGAGATCGAGGAGGTCATCGTTCTCGATGACAGCGGTGAGCCCGAGAGCTACCAAGTCGAGGACTGGGTTCAGGAGGACAGTGACTGGTACACGACGGAGCTCTCTGCGGTCCGAGATGGATAGCGAACGCGTCTGGGTAAATATCGAATTCCTGCGATCTCATTGGTTTTATCCTTGGACATACATCGTAAGCACTGATGAGGTTCAGGGACAGGGATGCGCCAGTCACGCCCGAGGGACTCATATTTAGGACATACGGCTACGACCATCCCCCCGACTCCTGTTTCTGCGACCTCGAGTACGCCTCGGAGCCCGTCTACACGACAAAGGACCCCAAAGCTATCAGGACAGGCCTCTCCACAAACTTCTACAAGTTCTACCTAGATGGCGGCCTCAACTTCGCAAGGAAACGTGAGCCTCCTTACGTACTATTCCATGAACCGATGGGTCTGGAGATGGTGGGGGTCAAGGCAGGGCAGCTCTCCGGAGTAATGCGCCCCGACGAAAGGCTGAAGGAGCTCCTGGATGAGGCGAACGATCCCCTCGTGGAGACGGCGAGGGACGTCCTCGACATGGTTCTAGAGCGGTCATCTCTCAGGCTCCGTGACTTCGGGGTCTTCGGCTCTCTGGCCCACGGGTTCTACCATACCCAGTACAGCGACGTAGATCTCATCATCTACGGCGTTGAGCAGTTCAAGGAGCTGAGGTCGACCCTCGTCGAGCTCTACGGGGAGGGCTCCATGATGAACGAGTTCGACACCTGGACCCCTGAGGATCCCCCCCAGCACTGGAACTTCACCGACTACGAGAAGGCCGAGTACGGCGGCTACCAGAAGAGGAAGCTCATCTACGCCAGATTCTCCTCACCCAAGCTGGGCCGTACGGTCAACGTCGAGTTCGAGCCGGTCCGGAGATGGGACGAGATAACTAACGAGTACCCGATCACGGAGAGGATCGAGCCCCTTGGACGGGTCGAGGCTGTCGGCGAGGTCCTCTCGGACGATGAGGGGGGCTTCATGCCCTCAGTCTTCCCCGTGGAGCTTCACGAGGTCAGTTGTGACGTCGACCCAGGTAGCATCTGCAGGGTCGTCTCCTACGTGAAGGAGTACCGCCTCCAGCTCATGGAGGGCGAGACGGCGCTGATCAAGGGCAACCTCGAGAGGGTCATCACGGCGAACGGGGAGTTCCACCAGATAACTCTCAGTTATGGTCCCGATTACTTCGGACAGGTCCTCAAGACCT
Organism: uncultured Candidatus Bathyarchaeia archaeon; assembly: GCA_964405275.1. GTDB lineage: Archaea > Thermoproteota > Bathyarchaeia > TCS64 > TCS64 > BS750m-G28. The sequence goes on from CAYONH010000046.1 coordinate 2,480, forward strand.
TGAAGGCGCCTCGGTAAACTTATAAAAAGGATGGTCTCTGGTCAATCGAGGGGTCTTCCGTATGAGCCATGAGAAGAAGATAAGCGATCTGGAGACGGAGATTAAGTTCTTACTGGATAAGCTCGAGGGGATGGACGAGCGCTTCGATGAGTACGAGGAGAGGTTCAAGGAGATCGAGGAGAAGATAGACGCCCTCCGGTAGCATTCTCCGGGAAGGGATGTCGCCCTCCATCACATGAAAGCGTTTATTAACACATGGCATACCTTGCAAACAGATTCGTATGTCCCTAGGTGAGCACACCTCGAAGCAGATCATAGGCACCAAAGGAGACTCGCTAAAAGGCCGCAAGATAGCCCTCTGCATCACGGGGAGCGTCGCCGCCTTCAAGAGCCCCGAGATCGCCCGGGAGCTGATGCGCCTGGGAGCCGAGGTCTACACAGTCATGTCGGAGATGGCCCAGGTCATCATCCACCCCTACCTCATGGAGTACGCCACGGGGAACCCGGTGGTGACCGAGCTCACGGGCAAGATAGAGCACGTCTCCCTCGGCGGGGTCCACCCGGATAGGGCCGACCTCGTTCTGGTGGCGCCGAGCACCGCCAACACCATAGGGAAGGCCGCGTGGGCCATCGATGACACCCCCGTGACCACCCTCCTGACAACCGCCATAGGGGCCGGGATACCCATCATCATCGCCCCGGCGATGCACGCCTCCATGTACGAGCACCCGTTCGTGCTGGAGAACATACGGAAGCTGGAGTCCATCGGAGTCGAGGTCCTGATGCCCCGGATGGAGGAGGGGAAGGCCAAGATACCAGGGACCGAGGAGATAGTCCAGTCGGTCGTGAACAAGCTCACCGTTGAGAGGGACTTCGAGGGGATGAAGGTCGTCGTGACCGGAGGACCCTGCCGAGAGTACCTCGACGGCTTCAGGTACATCTCCAACCCCAGCTCCGGGAAGATGGGGGCCGCCATCGCGGAGGCAGCCCTGGACCGGGGAGCCGAGGTAACCCTGGTCTTCGGCCCAGGGACAGCCGTGCCCCCATCGGGAGCCAAGGTCGTGAATGTCGAGACCACAGAGGAGATGCTGGACGCCGTCGTCGAATCCCTGAAGGACGGGGACAAGGACGTAGCCATCCTCTCCGCTGCCGCCGCTGACTACAAGCCCGCCGACAGGAAGATGATGAAGACCCCATCGGGAATGGAGCACTGGACCGTGGACCTCAGGCCCCTGCCGAAGATCATCGAGCAGGTGAAGAAGGTAGACCCCGACGTGTTCCTCGTAGGCTTCAAGGCCGAGTACGACCTCACGGAGGAGGAGCTCCTCAGGAGGGCAACCAAGAGGATGGGCGAAGCCGACATGGACCTGATTGTGGCGAACGACGTCTCCAAGGACCGGGTCGGATTCGGCACCGACACGAACGAGGTCTTCATAATCGACCGGGGAGGCGAGGTGACCCACGTCCCACTGAAGAGCAAGAGGGAGGTCGCCGACAATCTCCTGACGAAGGTCAAGGAGAAGATGACCGGATAGACGCCTGATAATCGTAAATATCCCTTCTTTCATATTCCCTTTGATACCCTTGAGGCCCATTGACGACATCACTGGAGAGGAAGGCAGCGAAGGCGAGGAGTTCACGGTGCGTCTCGATGATGACCTGAAGAGATATCTGACCTTCCTCGAGAGCAGCCGCCTGATAAGGGACAGGGAGGAGGCGGTCCTGGCGGCTCTCCGCATATACAAGAAGCTCAACATGCATGAGTGGCTGCAGTACGTGTACCGCCTCGGCGACCAGAGGATCCTCATGTTCTCCCATGGGATGCTGAACGACATATTCACTTCAGTCAGCGAGGCGCAGCTGTACGAGATCGCACGTATGTCAGCCCTGAAGAGGAGGATAGTGGATCCCTTCGACCCCGAGCTCGACCTCAGCGAATCCTCCAACTGGGGGGTGATCCTCAACGAGCTTGAGAACCTGGGCTGGGCGAAGTTCAGCAGGAACGGAGGTGAGATGATGGTCGAGTTCCTCGGTGTACCCATCGCGTTCCTGACGGGCTATCTTGAGACGCTCTTCCAGGCGGAGTTCACAGTCACACGCGCTCGTGATGGCGGAGTCTACGTACTCAGCCTGACGGGGGAGAGGCCTGAGGTCTGGCGTTAGATCCCCGTGCACGGGCACCGCTTGTAGGGGCCTATCACCACGGTCACGACCGTGCCGGTTATCCCGTCGAGGGTCAACTCGGACTCGAGGAAGTCGTTGAGCTCCTCCATGTCCCGGCAGATGATCTCGACGAAGAGATCTACATCTCCCGTGGTGCGGTAGAGAACCTGGATATCTGGGTATCTTTCAAGGTGCGCGACGATCTCCTTGAGCTTGCCAGGGTTCACACGCAGACCGATGAATGCCTTGATGATCCTGCCCAGAGCTTGGTAGTTGAGCAGGACGTTGAACTCCTTGATGATGCCGTTCTCCTGCATCCGGTTTATCCTCTTCCTGACGGTCGAGTCGCTGACGCTGAGCTCCTCGGCTATCTGCCTGAACGGTTTACGCCCCTCCCCATCTAGGGAACGGATGATTCTCAGATCTAGCTGATCTACAGACATATGGACCTACCTGCCAAACTCGAAAATAGGCGTCAAAGGGTCGAAAAATGACGCTTTTATGTTAATTTTTCAATATCCCCTTTTAATAAGAAGATACTATTTACAGTATATAGAAGTTGCGGAAAGCGTATGAAACGTATGAAAAATTACCTAAAACGGGTTTTTTCACACCATTAATCTCGAAAATAGGAAAAAACATGACCCATATCTTGATAGAACTGCAGAAGATACGTACTTCAGGTGTCGAGATGGGATACAGAGAGTTCGTAAAATCGATCCCAGCGACAATGAGAGAGTTGCTTGCCGAGAGGCTAGTCGACGTGATGCTTGAGGCGAAGGACGGGAGCAGGGTGCCCAGCTCCCTCGCCAAGACGATCCTGTTCTACTGGCAGAGAGAGCAGCTCTCCAGCGAGGCTGGGTTGACCAACCTGCTGGAGGCGGTCTCCTACGCAGATCCAGACCGAGCGTTCACGGTAATGGAGGGCTTGGGGCTGGAGGAGCTAAAGCTCGCTTTCAGGCCCACCAGCTAGGGAAGCGCAGGCAGGCAGAAGATACAAGGTTAGGCCGAGTGGTAAGAAGATGAGAAGCTTTGGAATAGAGTTCGTTCCCATGGAGCTGTTCTGGAGGACAACATACTACGCCGTCCAGGCCGAGCACCTCGGATACGACAGCATCTGGATAACGGACCACTTCAACAACAGGAACGTCTACGTGAGCCTCGCCGTGATAGCCAACTACACGGAGAAGATCAGGCTCGGACCGGGGGTGACCAACCCATACCTGATCCACCCCGTCATGACCGCTCAGAGCGTCGCATCCCTCAACGAGATAGCGTCCGGAAGGGTCATATGCGGCATAGGCGCCGGGGACAGGACCACACTTGACATGGTGGGGACCGAGATGGAGGCACCCCTTCGGACCGTCAGGGAGTCCGTGGAGATCATCAGGCGTCAGATCGCGAGGGACAAGGGTGAGTACGACGGGAAGATGTTCAGGACCTCCGCGGGGGCGAGGTTCAACTTCAAGGTGGGCGACGCCATCCCCATCTTCATAGGCGCCCAGGGGCCGAAAATGCTCAGGCTGGCCGGGGAGATAGGCGATGGGACCCTGATAAACGCCTCCCACCCCGACGACATAGAGAGGGCCGTGAAACAGATAAGGAGAGGAGCCGAGCGCGGCGGACGCAGCTCCGAGGAGCTTGACATCGCAGCGTACACCTCCTTCTCCGTGGCAAGCAGCGAGAAGAAGGCCAGGAAACCCGTGGTCCCCGTTGTCGCCTACATCGTGGCGGGCAGCCCGCCCACCGTCCTGGAGAGACATGACATACCCCAGGAGAAGGCGGACGCCATCAGGAAGGACCTGGCTGACAGGAATTGGGGCGAGGCCTTCGGGGCAGTGGACGAGGCCATGATCGACGCCTTCGCGATCTGCGGTACCCCCGAGCAGTGCATCGAGAAGATAGAGGTGCTCTTCAAGACAGGGATTACCCACTTCGTCACGGGTTCGCCGTTGGGCCCCAACGTGAGGAGCGCCATCAACCTGTTCGGGGTCGAGGTGCTCCCACACTTCAAGTCAGAATAGAAACCCTAGTAGCTGCGCTTCGTGAAGTACTCCACCAGCTCCAGGAGGTCTCTCTTCGCCTCGGAGTCCGGGAACGTCGCGATGGCGTTCATCGCCTTCTCCGTGTACTCCTCAGCCGCCTTCTCAGCATAAGCAATAGCTCCGGTGCTGGCGAGGACCTTCATGGCCTCATCGATGTCAGACGTGGAGGCGTCCCGGACCCCCAGGGCCTTCTCCAGGGTCTCTCTCTCCTCGGGGGAGGCGTCCTCCAGGGCCTTGATCGAGATGAGGGTCTTCTTCCCCTCCCTGACGTCGCTCCCCACAGGCTTCCCGAGGGTAGCCTCATCAGCCGTCACACCGAGGATGTCGTCCACAATCTGGAAGGCGATCCCTGCGTCCCATGCGAATGATCCCAGCCTTGTGACCTCCTCCTCGGAGCCTCCTCCTACGAGGCAACCGATCTCGGCGCAGGTTCTGAACAGGGCGGATGTCTTGCTTCCCACCATGTAGATATAGTCCTCCTCGCTCACGTCCCTCACGTTGGACTGCAAGGAGTCCAGGGCCTGCCCCTCAGAGAGGATGATAGCAGCGTTCGTGAGGCTCTCGATACACGAAACAATCCTCTCGTTTGATATCTTCCCGCTCTTTCCGGGCTTGAGCATCGCACTGTAGACCTTGGCGAAGAGGAGGTCACCGCTCACGATAGCCAGAGGTATCCCCCACTTGGTGTGCACCGTGGGCGATCCTCTCCTGAGCTTGTCATTGTCCATGATGTCGTCGTGTATCAGGGTGAACGTGTGGAACATCTCCATCGCCGTGGCGTAGGGCAGAGCGAGCTCAGGGTCTCCCCCAATCAGCTCGCACGACTTGAGAACCATGTACGGCCTCAGCCGCTTCCCCCCCGCCTTGATCAGGTGATGGGCGGCATGATAGACCTCCTCGGGCTTGTTCGGCACGAGCAGCTTGTCAATGAACCCCTCGACCTTGGCCGCGCTCGACTGCAGTTTCCGTTTGATGCTCGTTTCGAGAGACAAAGTCCGGACCTCGAAGAGCATAGGAATGGCGACGATAGATAAGACTTACCTTGTCCCTTCGGTCACTCCCGGAGGGAGTAGTCCTCGGGGTCGAATCCCCTTAGCCTGAGCCACTCCGCCGTCCTGCCCAGGATGAGGGCAGGGACCTTCCGGAGGGTCTCGATGTCCTTGGCGCCCACGAGGAACATAACGGTCCTGAACTCCAGGAGGATGTTCTTCACGTGCTCCCTGAGGGCGTCGGGCCCCTCAACGGCCTTCTCGAGGAAGGGCCTGGCAATCCCCACGGCGTCCGCTCCGAGAACGATTGCCTTCGCCATCTCGACCCCGGTGCGGAGGCCCCCTGAGGCTATGATCTTGAGTTTGGTCGACTTGTGGGTCTCGACGAGGCTTATCGCTGTGGGTACCCCCCAGTTCCAGAGGGCTTCTCCCAGGTATTCCTGATCCCTCTTTCCCTCCTCCTTGGCGATGTGGTGCTCCACTGCGGCCCAGCTCGTGCCTCCTACACCGCTGAGCTCGAGGCCGGCGACTCCAGCCGCCTCCATCTTGATGGCGTCCTCGTAGGCTATTCCGCAGCCTGTCTCCTTCATGACCACCGGGGTGTCCAGGCTGCTCGCGATTTCGCCCACCTTCTTGAGGACGCCGCTGTAGTTGGTGTCGCCTCCGATCTGGACCGCCTCCTGGAGTGGGTTCATGTGGATAGCGAGGGCATCTGCCTTGACCATCTCCACGCATCTCCGGGCCTCATCCGGCCCCCATCCCAGGGAGAGCTGGGGGCAGCCGATGTTCCCGATGACGAGGGAGCTCGGAGCCTTCTCCCTGACGACGCCGAAGGTGTGCTCCACCGAGGGGTCATCTATGGCTATCCTCTGGCTCCCGACGCCTATCCCGATGCCTGTCTCCTCCGCGACGGAGGCTAGTGTGGAGTTGATCTCCTTTGTGTGTTCCGTGCCCCCCGTGATGGCGGAGATTATCAGGGGGAACGCCAGCCTCCTTCCGAAGAGATACGTTTCGGTGTCGACGTCGTCGAGGTCTATCTCGGGGAGCGCCCTGTGTATGAGCCTCACGTCCTCGAACCCGGTGCCTATGTCGGCCTGGACGTTCTCCTCTAGGGAGAGCCTGATGTGTCTCTGCTTGCGCTTCTCTATACCCCCCACTTCTTTCACCTCGTCAGAATGGTCCCCTTTACGGGTTCGCCCCTTAGGGCTTTAAGGATGATGTCGGGCTTCGAGGCGTTCCCGATGAAGACCTCTATCCCGGCGTTTACGGCAGCCTTAGCCTCAGAGACCTTCCCCAGCATGCCCCCGGTCACGTCCGTGGTCAGGGCCTCGCCTATCTTGATGTATCCGTCTAGCTTGTCCAGGGGCAGTCGCTCTATTACCTTTGCCTCGGGCACCAGCTTGGGGTTCGAGGTGTAGACGCCGTCCACGTCGACCCCGAAGAGGAGGCGGGAGGCCCCCAGACCCGTCGCCAACCTGACGGCCAGCTGATCACCGGAGAGGATGCTGAACCCCTTGGTCCTGTCGATGACGGCGTCCCCGTACGTGACGGGGAGGATCCCCTTGACGGCCAAGCGCCCCGCTATCTCCAGGCTAACGTCCTCGATCCTGCCGTCCCTGGTCATGATGAAGGTGGACGGGCTCAGCGAGATCGTGGGCACCCCGAGGTCCAGAAGCGTGTCAACGATGATAGTGTTGAGGGCCACCATGGCCTGATGGGTCCTCGTGAAGCCCAGAACCTGGCGCTCAGACGTGAAGCCCTCAGCTATTCCATACTTTTTGGCCACGGGGTGGCCGAAGGAGCCCCCGCCGTGGACTATCACGAGGGGCGTCGGCCAGGCTGCCTTCACCTCCTCGCAGAGGCGACGTATGTTATCGTCGTCGGGGGTCATGGGCTGGTCCTTAACGGTGATGACTGAGCCTCCGAGCTTGAGTATCTGCACTCAGTCCAGCCTCCTGGTGTTCACTCCCTCGTAGGAGATGTTGACCGTGTGGGGCTCCCCCCGGCACCTGTAGATGGCCTTCTGGATCCTCCCCTTATTCTCCCCGTCCGTGAGGGCGATCATGCATCCACCTCCCCCAGCTCCAGTGAGCTTCGCACCGTATGCCCCGGATCCCCTGGAGGCGTGGACCATCAGGTCGAGCCTCGAGATTGAGACGCCGAGTGCCGAGAGGAGGCCGTGGTTGACGTTCATGAGGTCCCCGATGCGGTTCAGGTTGGTCTCCTTCAGGGCCTCCAGCCCGCTCTCCGAGGTCCTGACTATGGAGTCTATTATGCCCTCTACGAGCTCGGGCTCCCTCTCCCTGAGCCTGCCCACCCGGTCCACAAGCTTCTTGGTGGAGCGCCTCCTGAGGGTGTTCCCGATGACGAAGAGGAGCTCCCCCTCCAACTCGAACCTCTCGAGCTCCTTCCCCCTCTCGTACCTCAGCACCCCGCCGTAGGTGGAGATGTTGTTGTCAACGCCGCTGGGCGTCCCGTGGACCACCTTCTCCCCCTCGTAGGCGAGGGAGCAGATGTCCTCCTGGCTCAGGTCCCCGTCGAGGACCCCCCCTACGGCGGCTACGGTCGCCACGCTGACAGCTGCTGACGAGCCGAGGCCCGCGGCCACCGGGATGTCCGAGCGTATCGTGATGTTGAGCCCCGACTCAGTTTCAAGGTGCTCCATGGTCTTCCGGGCGGCTACCATGAAGGCCAGGAGCCTCCGCCCCCTCCAGGGCTCCCCGTTCACGGCGTAGTATGTGTCGCCGTCGAAGAAGCCCGAGAAGCCAAGGTCCAATGCGTCGAAGAAGATCTTGTCGTCGTCGGCCCTCTCTGCGACCACTCTGGCCCTCTTGTCGATGGCGAGGACGACGGCGGGCCCCCTGTAGACCACGCTGTGCTCTCCGAAGAGTATCGCCTTCCCGGGGGCCGTAGCCTCAACTGCCATCTTCATCGTCCTTATGTTATCTTGATAGATGTATATCCGACCACCGATGAGTGGTCCCCTGTGACGTCCCCGCTGGTGCTGTACGCCAGCAGCTCCGCCTTCGTCGCTCCAAGCCTCTTCGAGGCCACGAGTGTGGCTGAGACTGGGCCGTAGCCGCACATGGAGACCCTCCTGCTCCGGACCCAGTCTTGGAGGGCGGCCTCGTCCAGGGTTAGGATCCTGTCTATTACGCCTCTGTCCTTGGGCTCAGCCGTGGACTGGGGCTCCATATGGTTGAGGTCCGTGGACGCCATAATGAGCGCGTTCCGCTCCTTCAGCGCCTCAGCCAGCACCTCGCCGAGCCTTCTGCTGGTCTCCAGGTCCTGGAGTCCCATGCAGATGGGGACGAGCTTGAAATCGCCGTAGATGTGCTGGAGGAAGGGCAGCTGGACCTCTACGGAGTGCTCCCGGATGTGAGCCATCTCGTCGACGTCGATGAAGTCAGACGAACCTAAGATGGCAGATATGAGGTCCTTGTCGATCTCGACTCTACCAAGTGGGGTCTCCCAGGAATCGGACCCTCCCAGAGAGACTGGTCCTCCGAGCCCCGTATGGTTGGGTCCAAGTATCACGACTGTATCCGGTTTCCCATCATTTGATAATTGAAGGTAGCTGTGGGCGGCAACCGGCCCAGAGTACATGTAGCCCGCGTGGGGGCAGACAACTGATATTATGGTCCTCTCGCCGGATGGCTCACCGGGCAGCTTACCCGGGCCGAGCCTGTGGGTGAATGACTCCTCTATGGAGCGCCTTAGGCGCGTGGGATCAGCGGGGTAGAAGGCCCCCGCAACCACGGGTCGCCTTACGCCCATCGCCCTCACCTACAGGTTGGTCTCGAAGTCGTCGATGGATACTGACCAGTCTGCCTCGGGGGAGAGCTCGTTGA
>CAYONH010000047.1:0-6233 GCA_964405275.1 uncultured Candidatus Bathyarchaeia archaeon
TGGTGGGGCCGGAAGGATTTGAACCCTCGACATTTGGGTTTCCGCTCCAAAAACTCGTCATCCCCTCACGGGTCAGTTTCGCTCAACATATTTTCTGGAGCCCAACGTCATGCCAGGCTAGACCACGGCCCCCCATGGCAGAAACCGCTAACCCCCTCAACATAAATAAAGATTATCGTCCAAGGAAAACACATCAACTCAAACATACGCAAATTATCGGGAGATAACCCCCTCGACTATGACCACACATGGTGTCCCCCTTCACAAGCATAAACGAAGATGTAACCCGGTAGATCTACCCCAGAAAGAAACCGGGAAAAACACACAACACTTAATCTCAACACAAGCCCTAGAAACCTAATTTGACGATTCTCTTTAAGAAATCCTACGTAAATAAGATTATAAACGGCGAAAAGACGGCCACTAGACGCCCCAAGAGGCCCATGGTGAAGCCGGGGGGAGAGTACAACATACGGGTCAGCTTCTACACTCACCTGCCCGACAGGTTTAGGGTGGTGAAACTGTTCCAGCAGCGCCTCGGGGACATGAGTCACGACGACGCTCTCAAGGAGGGATTCCGGGACCTCGACGAGTTTCGCGAGGAATGGGAGAGCATCTACGGCGCCCATGACCCCGACCAGTTCGTCTGGGTGGTCGAGTTCCTGTACCTGAGGCCTGACCGAAATCTTTAAACTACAGCCTAGAGCCAAATGGAATGGGTTACCGGCCAAAGGGCGTGGGCCCCACCCGAACCCATTCCGAACTCGGAAGTTAAACCACGCTCCGTCCACGGCGGGTAGTGATGTCTTCGGCTTCGCAAAACCGTGAAAGCTGGTGGCCCACCTATTCTAACCCTAAAAAACGCCCTTAGAAGCGATTAACTGCTTACACATGAAGATTTATAAAAAGGGATGAGCCTTCAACAGGCGTGATTAACGTGATTCTACAGGTCGCCCAGGTTCTGGGCCAGGACAACTCCGATATAGGCATGATCCTCCAGACCCTCTTCAGCCTCAGCTTCATTATCTACCTCTTCTACGCACAGCGTATACAGGCCATGACCATGCTGAGGCAGGTGGAGGTAACCCTCAGGAAGGTGAAGACGATCAAGGACGAGGGGCGCCGCGTCTCCATCGAGATGGTCAAAGAGGTGGGCAAGCCGGAGAGGGACCCCACCCCGGACGTGGACAGGTTCCTGGAGCAGTTCGTGATCAGCCCGGTCAGCATGGACCCCGCCGGTATCATGGGAAAACTTGACCAGCTGATAAGCGTCAGCGACTACACCAATGAGGCTGAGGTAAAGGCGATTGCCCCTCAGGCCACCGAGGCCGAGGCCCACAACATTGAGAACCTCCTCGGGGCCGCCCACGCCCTAAACTACTACTACAAGGCCATCCGCCACTTCTACCTCCTCGGCAAGAAGACGATGAACGTTTACATCATCATGCAGATCCACATGATCCTCCCCCTGATAATCAAGGAGATCGAGGCCACCTCCGCAGCCATCCAAGCATTCAGGAACGGTATGCCCATCGGCGATGGCGTCGGTCCCCTCGTGGTCTCAAAACTGATGAGGGGCCACGAGTCAATAGACGTGGCCAGGGAGACCGTTGCGGCCTGGGTGCCCTACGAGGGGCGGACCCTGATATTACTGAAGGCCAAGGGGCCCGGAGGCTCAGTCGGGAAGCCGGGAGCCGGAGTGGCGAAGATCCTAGACGACGACAAGAAAGAGAAGAAGATCAAGGCGGTCATCATGATAGACGCCGCCGGCAAGCTCGAGGGCGAGCCAGTCGGGGAGATAGCCGAGGGCTTCGGGGCGGCCATAGGCGGCATAGGAGTTGAGAAGTACAAGATCGAGGAGGCCGTTAAGGCTCGTGACATCCCCATGTACGCCATCGCCATCAAGCAGGACATAAGCCACGTCATCGCCCCCATGGTGGAGGAGCTCCACAAGGCCACGGATACGGCCCTAGAGTCCGTGAAGCGCATCGTGACGGAGCGCACACAGGAGGGGGACCACGTCCTCGTCGCCGGCATCGGCAACACGATGGGGATCGCCCAGTAGGTGATGATGATGACAGAGCAGAACACGCAGATACCGAGCATGAGTATGTCCTGGACAACCCTGGCGGTCATCGTCGTGATAGGCATCTTCTCCCTCTTCAGCCTCTGGATGGGCTTCCAGGCTCTAAGCTCAGACAGGCCGGAGCAGTCCACATACTACCTCCTGACGGGCACCGTAGGCTTCGCCGCGATAGGCTACATGTTCTTCAGGACCAAGGCCGTGACTACCAAGAAGTCCGACATCCCGAAGGTAGACGTGGTCACCATCCTCGAGTGTCCCGCCTGCGAGCTCAAACGGGTGAGGGACTTCAAACGGGGTGACTACATCCACAAGGACGACGAGCCCTGCACGCGCTGTGAAGGCAACATGGTCATAACCGGCATCCACAGGCGCGCCGAACCCGAGAAGAAGCCTAAGCAGTAGTCACGATGCAGCCGTCCTCGGTCACTATGACCGTGTGCTCAGCCTGAGCCACGGGGGCACGGCTTCTCTCAACCAGCTGAGGATACGAGTAGACACACTTGGATCTGAGGAGTTCGGAGAATGCCTCAACCCCCTCTTGACCCGGAAACCTTCCCTGGATCCAACGGGAGGCGAAGGGCATGGTCCTATACTCGGACTGGATGACCTTCAGCATGCGCTTGGCGGCTTCGCTTCTGACCCTGCGCTTCTTCTTGAACAGGTAGATATGACCCGTGGGTCCATTGGTTATCATCCCCGATGCCGTCGGGGGGACCGAGAAGGGCTCGATGGCGTAGACATCCCCCTCCCGGAGAGTGTGGCCATTGCCGCCCGAGACGTTTGGTATGGACTGACCTGCGTGGACCACGTACCGGGCCATCCTGTGGCCCGTCAGGTTTCTTATTGGGATGGCCCCCCTGGCCTTGATGGTCCTCTCGATGATCGCTCCGATGTCATCCGACCTGGCGCCTGCCCTCACTGCCTTAATTGCCTCACCGAGTCCTGCCTCCGCCGCGTCAACCAAACCCCTCAGCCCCGGGTCTAAACAGACGGTGGCAGCTGTGTCGGCTATGTATCCGTCGACATGGACTCCGATGTCCACCTTCACCAAGGAGCCTTCTTCCACTACCGTCGTATCCCCCAGGGGAGATGTGTAGTGGGCCGCGACGTGGTTGATGTCAACGTTGCAGGGGAAGGCCTGGCCGCCCCCGAGTTCGCTGACTCGTCTCCTGACGAACTCGCAGATCTCGATGACCGGCTTCCCTACCTCGACGATTGACTTCGCCTCCTCCCTCACCTGGGATGCGATGCCCCCCGCCTTGATGAGGGAGTCTTGTGCCGACATTGTCAGATGCTCCTGTTACACTCATGTTGATGTGGAAAAAAGGGTTGCCCTGATGGGGCTACTTTACGATGAGTATGGGCTTGGTGCAGGAGTCGACGACCCTTCGGCTGGTGCTCCCCAGGATCCAGCCGGTGATCCCTCCGACGCCCCGGCTCCCCATGACGATGAGGTCTACGCCGTCGTCCTCTGCCACCTCGACGATGGTCGCTGATGGCCGCCCCTCCCTGAGCGTCGTGTCGACCTTGACCTCTGGATGCTCTTCCTTCAGCTTCGCCTTGGCCTCGGTGAGGACTCCCTCGTAGAGCTCCTTCATCTTTTCCTGGAAACGTGCCATGTCCTTCGCGGCCGTGATCGGTGCGGTCCCGAAGCCCTCGTCGGGGAAGACCGGTAGGACCACCTGGGATACGACGGCTAGGAGCTTCAAGGTAGCCCCGAACTTGGTGGCGATGACGATGGCATGGTCTAGTGCATGTTTTGACGGTTCGGACCCGTCAAGGGGGACCAAAATTTTCTCGTACATATCTATCAGGTCAATACGCGGAAGCTTGGTTAATAAAGTTCAGCCTTTAGACCTGTCTAAAATTCCAGGTTTCAATATACCTCTGGCAGTTTACATTTCATCTGGGTTCAGGGGCTATTCTCCATCATTCCCCTCTCTGCCTTTCGACTGAAGCATCTTGAGGGGACCGTAACGGTCTACAATTATCTTCCACTGCGACTCATCATAGAAACTGCAGATACCCTTTCCGTAGGCTTTAGCGACTTCGAGGACGAACCTGGCTGCCTCCTCTATATCGGTGACATGGCTGGCCCCCGTGGCGCATCCTGGGACGGGGACCTCTGCGGTGATGGCGACGCCGACGACAGGGGCGTCCGTTGCGGTCGCCGGCTGCATGATGCTGTTGATGTGATCTATCCCAGTGCCGTAAGGGGTGATATCCTGGGTTGTGATGGGACAGACCCTGGGGACGCGACCCGTCGTGATCTCCATGATGTCCAGGAGGTCGTCGCTCACCTTGAGCACCCAGCCCTCCTTCACCGTCGGGGTGACGGCGAAGCCACGCCACTTCACGATCCTGTTCCCCTTGGTCGTGTCTATGGAGAGGACGGCGTCCATGCTCCCGTCCACCTCCTCCCGGTTCATGACCTCCGAACCGACCGGGGAGCCCATGAAGGGAACAGGCTTGTGGGGGACCACAGGCGCATTAGGGCAGATATGGGTTCCAACGACTACATCGCCTTTCAACCGATCACCGTTTACACGCATGTCAGCCAGCTTCAGGGCGACCGACAAGGCCGTGACAGCGCCGTCTGCGTCGGAGACGATCCCCACCATCTCCGGGCGGGCCCCAATCCCCCCCAGGCGCCCGATGACCCCGATGGTGGGTGAACCCCCGCCACTCATCCTTCCCTCTGTTCCGGGGATCCTGATCTTGATGAAATCGGTCTGACCTCGGTCGCCCTTTATGGTTTTCACCGAGATGTCATCAAGCCCCCTTCCCCTTAGAAGCTCTTCAACGTCGCCTCCAGTCACTTTGGCGCTGTCGAGGAGCTCGTAGACCTCAAGGACCTGCTTGAACATGGCTTAACTCAAGGGATACTTTGCGTTTTAGTAAAAGAAATAGGTTGGGGGCGCAATGCGACGGCTGTAAGAATAGGCAGTGTACCCAGAAGTAAGTTAGGAGTTCGGGGCTTTCACGATTATCGCGAAGCCCTCGTAGTCGTATCTGTGGATGAGCGTGCCCCTCCTGTTCTGCTCCCTGTACTCTCCGCCCTTCCCCGCCTTGATGTCCTCGGAGGCCTTCAGGACCCTCGATATTATCTCCTTGTCCACGTAGGTCTCGTTGTGGCTGGGCATCAGCCAGTCGTAGTGCTCTGAGAGGTCGACCATCTTCTGATAGCTCTCAATGAACTCGTCGAGGTCGGAGGTGTCGCTGTAGACGTAGAGGGGGGCGTTGTAGAACATGTCCCCCGTCCACAGCAGACGGTTGGATCTGTCGAGGAGGCAGACGGAGTCAGGGCTGTGTCCCGGAATGTGATGAACCTCGAGGCTCCTCTCGCCCAGGTCTATCACGTCTCCATCATGGAGCCATCTGCTCACTTCGAAGGGGGGTATCCTGAAGCTCTCGGGTATGAACTCCTCGGCGTATGGCATCCAGACCATCCCCTCCCCCAGGGCACCGCCGAGCCTCTCTAAGCCCCTGTCCTGGATGGCGTTCTCCCTCGCGAAGGGGTGGTCGAAGACCGCGACATCGTCGAAGGCGTAGTTCTGGCCGATGTGGTCGACGTGGGTGTGGGTGATCACCACCGTGACCGGGAGGTCGGTGAGCAGCTCGACCAGTCCCCTCATGTCGCTCATCCCGTAGCCGGTGTCAATAAGGGCTGCCTTCTTCTTCCCGAGGGCCAGGTAGGAGATGACCTCCTGGAACTGTCCGGGCTCGTAGATGGCGTACGTGTTCGGTGTGACCTCGTAGACCTCGAACCAGGGGTAGCCCGTCTCGATCTTGTTGAACCTCTCCCAGGACCTCCGGGGGAGGGCTTCGTACCACTTCTTGGGTACTATGAGATCCTCATCCGTGGAGCTTGACATTTAAGCCATGAAAATGGCTGCTCACTCATATATCTTCGCCAGGTTCAGCCCAATGGAGCTGAAAACGAGAGCTTCTCTATTAGAAAAGAGGAGGAAAGGGGTCAGGCTTTTCTGTTCTTGAGGCCCCGTATGACGCCCTCTATCAGGTTGTAGACGGCCTTCAGGGACACCCCGTCGGGGTCTCGGCTCCATGGGTAGGAGGCTATGCCGAAGGCAGCCGCGCTGGGGTGCTCGAACATCATCTCCAGCGCGTTCCCCAGCTCGATGCTCGT
>CAYONH010000047.1:6333-8906 GCA_964405275.1 uncultured Candidatus Bathyarchaeia archaeon
GTGGGCAGGGCGGGGTCGAGGCCGCACTCCCTCCGCAGCCTGTGGAGGCAGAGGCCGGTGGAGACCGCCACGGGCATCCCGCCCAGCATCCCGCTCAGGCTGGTCTCGGGGGTGTTGATGTCGCCGTGGGCGTCTATCCAGACCAGGCCAACCCTAAGTGGCTTCCAGCTGGGCCCGGAGTGTTGGAGGCCTGCGAGCATGCCCATGAGGCCGTTGCAGTTCGCGAGGAGGCCGATAGGGAAGGCCCCTCTTTTTATCTGATCCGCGACTATGTCGGTGAGGTGCTTTGAGGCGAGCCCGAACCTGTGCCTCGTGCCGTAGTGGGTCTCCTCCTCGGCTGTGAGCACTGTGGTCTGGGAGTCTGCGACGTTGCATCCCATGCGTTCGAGAATATCCAGCAGTCCGCCCTGCTCCATGATCTCCGGTCCCTTGGAGGTCTCGGATCCGCCCCTGGAGCCCGAGTAGGGGAGCTTGGCGATGCCGATGTCTATCTTCTCGCTCATTGATATCATCCGTTTACCCTTCACGGCAGTTTATAGGTTGATGGGTTCATCATCCATCGTCAGTCATCCCTAGGTGGACGAACTTGACGTTCAGTTTTTTAAAGAGATCTGGTGTTGTATCTCTGAGATCGATGAACATCCGAGAAGTGAGAGAAAAGTTTCCTATAACGAAAAAGTACGCATACTTGAACGTGGCGAATCACTGCCCTCCGTCGCTTCCTGTTCAGGACGCCGTGAGGGGGTTCCTCGATGACTGGGATAACCTGAGCCGCCATGGCGATAAAAGGACGGAGGAGGCATGCGTGAGCTTCGGGAAGCTCATCAACGCGAGACCCCGTGAGGTCTGCGCTCAACCAAACACCTCTGCTGGGTTGACAGCCGTCGCAGAGACGCTGAAGTGGAGGAAGGGTTTGAACGTCGTCATCAACGACCTGGAGAACTCAGCGAACCTGGTTCCCTGGCTTTCGCAGCGTCGGAGAGGGGTTGATGTTCGCATCATCAGCGGCGTGGATGGTGCCGTCGGGGTGGAGGATGTTGAGAAGGCCGTGGACGACGACACCGTGGCGCTCTCCATCAGCCATGTGCAGTGGCTGACTGGGGCAAGGAGCGACTTGCGGACCCTGGCTAGTATTGCTCACGACCACGGGGCGTTGCTGGTGGTGGACGGCATCCAGGCAGCTGGCTCCCTAGCCGTGGATGTGAAGCGGGATGACGTTGACTTCTATGCCTGCGGCAGCTATAAGTGGCTTCTCGGGCCCTCGGGGGCGGGGTTCCTCTACGTGAGGGAGGAGCTGATCGATGATCTTGAGCCCGCCTTCTACGGTTACAGGGCCGTGGGGGAGCTCGACCTCGATAAGCCGAAGCTGAAGGAGACCGCGAAGAAGATGGAGCTGGGGGAGCCCGCGTATCTAAGCTTCGTCGGGACGAAGGCTGGGATCGACATGTTCCTGGAGCTGGGTCCCGGGGCGATAGAGGAGAGGGTGTTGAAGCTCTCGGGGATGCTCCACGACGGCCTCGCTGAGTTAGGAGTGGATTTCATGTCACCCAGCGATGAGGGGCTGAGGTCGGGGGTCGTGAGCTTCCGAATCGACGACGCTGCTAAGCTCCGAGATCAGCTCAGGGTGGCCAGTGTCGTAGTGTCCCTTAGACCCATCGGGATCAGGGTCTCCGCTGATTTCTATAACACGGAGGAGGAGGTCGAGCGGCTCCTAGGGCACGTGGAGAATTTCCTTCGCAAATAACATCCATCCTCCTGCTAAGACCTATATCTGGCCCCGGCCATCGGATACAATCGCGCGGAGAAGTACAGGGATGGTCCATACAGATGAAGTTGGGGGCACCGACTGGTTCGTCTCCATAGGTGGCTTCAGGGACGTCTCCGTGGGGGACGTGGACAGCTTCATCTCGCGCGTTATGGAGGCCCTTCCAGGCGTCCGCTTCCAGGCCTTCGACGCTGACAGGGTGGCCGGCTGGAGGCATCTCTTCTTCGCTGCGGTCAACGCCGTTGGGGCCTTCGAGGGCGAGAGGGGGATCTCCCGGAGCCTTGAGGTGGAGGTGCTGCTCTACGCCTCTTGCCGTCACCAGATCTCCCAGGCTTTTGAGGTTATGGGGGTCTCAGATCGGACGGTTAGGGTGGCGCTCCTTGTCCTGGGTGGGAGCCCTGATGAGACCGAGGAAGCCTTCACAGAGGTCTCCGGCGTCATCGGTGTGCCAGATGACTCGGTGCTGGAGGTAAGCGGGGAAAAATGGGTCGAGCTGAAGTCGGTCTTCGGGGTGTCGGACGCGGAACTCGGTGCTGTCCGTAGCCCTGCCGACGAGGCCCTGACGAAGCTGATAATTGAGAGGGGGGCGCTACTGCCCCTTCGCAGGTAGGGCCGCCCGCTCCTTCTGGACGTTGAGGAAGCCGTCTGGGGGGATCACGGAGATCCCGGTGGCCCTGCCTATTATCTGGATGAGGAGTATCCAGTCGGGGTCCTCCAGGTCCACCCGCCTCTCGATCCCCTCGGCGACGGCGTCGATGACCTCCATGCTCCGTAGGTCGGTGCGCCTCTTCTCGACGGTTATCCGGTA
>CAYONH010000047.1:9006-11475 GCA_964405275.1 uncultured Candidatus Bathyarchaeia archaeon
TACTGCCTCCTCCACAGGGGGTACAACATAGTTCTACGTTCGACGGACGACGAGGATGTTCGTATACGGGCCATGGAAGCCCTCCTGAAGCTCATGGGGGAGGGCTTCAGCCCCGATGTCGTGCCTTCGATACTGGGGATCGAGCGGGACCGGCTGATCAAGCGTATCACAGGCTGCCCGGACGCCTACGCGGACCTGAAAAGGCGGGCTGACGAAAGTGCTCTGGAGCTTCTCCCTGAGATGGAGACGCTTGTCGATGCGGCTGACCCCGAGAACCGTTTCAGGACGGCGTGTCTTGTCTCCTGTCTCGGGAATGTCATCGAGTACGACGTTCCGGGGCACAGCAGCGACATCGGTGAGGCCCTGGGGCTGCTGGATGAGGGGTTCTACGTGGACGACACCGATGCGTTGAGGGCGCTCCTGGGCTCCGGGTCGGAGGTCCTATTCCTGACAGATAACGCGGGTGAGATAGCGTTCGATAGGCTGGTCGTCAGGGAGCTCCGGGGGCTGGGGTGCAGGGTGACGGTGGCTGTCAAGGGCGGTCCCAGCCTTAACGATGCGCTGATGGAGGACGCGGTGGCGGTGGGGATGACCGAGGAGGCCGACGCGGTCATCACGACTGGGACTGACGCCATCGGTGTGAAGCTGGATGAGTCCTCCGAGGAGTTCCTGGGTGCGTTCCACGGTGCGGACGTTATCGTCTCCAAGGGGATGGCGAACTGGGAGACGCTAACCGAGGAGCCCGCGCCCTGTCCGCTCCTTTACCTCTTCAGGACGAAGTGTGAGCCTGTGGCGCGCTCCGTGGGGGTGCCCGTTGATAAATGCGTCGCGAAGCTCGTGCCCGAGGGCTGGCGTCTCTAGAGGCTGAGGGCGTCCTTTATCTGCTCGGCTGACACGGGTCCCGCTCTGAGTATCCAGGCTTGTTCCCCGCTGATGTCCAGGATGGTCGAGGGCATCTCGCCGGGGGACGGTCCGTCGTCGAGGACTATGTTGACCCCGTCGCCCAGGGCGTCTGCTGCCTCCTGCGCGGTCGTGGCTGGCTGTTCCCCTGCTCTGTTTGCGCTCGTGCTGACGATGACCCCGCCTGAGAGCCTTGCGAGCTCCCTGGAGACGGGGTGGCCCGGGACGCGGACGGCGAGGGTGCGGGCCCCGTGGGTGACCCATCTGGAGTACTCCTGCTTTGTGGGGAGGACGAGGGTGAGGGGGCCCGGCCAGAATCGTTCCGTGAGCCTCTTGGCGGCTGGGTTGAGTTCGACGATCTTGGAGGCGAACTCTGTGCTGTGGCAGATGAGGGGGAGGGATTTGTCGGAGCGTCCCTTGAGCTTGCAGAGCTTCTCGGCGGCTTCGAGTATGTGGGGGGCGCAGCCGAGGCCGTAGACTGTCTCGGTGGGGTAGACGACTAGGCCGCCCATTTTTACGATTGCCGCCGTTTTTCGGATGTTCTCGTCTGTGGCTTCGAGGAGCTTCATGGTCCTGTCTCTGGTTCTGAGCGATTTAAGGGTGGCGCCATTGATGCTTCGTGCGGCTGGGTTAGGATAAGCGTTTCACGGGGCGTGGGTGGGTTTACGTTTCCGTGTGATGGAGACTAGGGTCGGAGGTCGGTTTTCACTGCTCCATTGAGGGGTTGGAGCGGTTTTTTGGTGTGAATAGGTACTCCGTTTGGTATGAACGGGATGGGTGGGGGGCTGTTTTTGGGGTCCTTTAGGTGAGAGGCGTGTGTTTCTCGCTCTGACGGCATGACCCCCCCCTCCCCCCCTTTGGTTCGTGGCTGTGTCAGCCTGCGCCTCTGGGGTCGGGGATCGCTTTGATGCATATGAAGCTGGGTCTCCAGGCGACGTCTTGGTATCCTTCGGGGTCTACTTCTCTATACTGCTGGGTGGGCCTTGACTCGATGAGGCGTTGGATGAGGAATCCCGTCTCGTGGAGGGGCTCGGTGATGGCCTGGATGGGGCGTCGGTAGCCGGGCATGAGGACGCGTTCTCCGAAGCCCGTCCACCAGATCTCGGTCATCTCGACGTTCCAGTAGTCCTTCATCCCGTAGTCCTTGATGAAGTCGAGGGTGGGGTGGCCCACGCTGAAGACCAGGGTGCCGTCGATTCTGAGGACCCGCCTGAACTCGGTGAGGATGGGGGCCCAATCCTCTACGTAGTCTAGGACGAGGGTGGCCAGCACGAGGTCCACGCTGTCGGATTCTACGAAGTCCAGGGGGTCGTTGAGGTCGTGGAGGATGAGCTCGGCCCTGCCCCCCACCCTCTCCCGCGCGTGGGCCAGCATCTTGGGGCTGGCGTCGAAGCCGGTCACCTGGGCCCCGTGTTCGAGGAGCCACTCAGTGTATCTGCCCGTTCCGCATCCAACATCCAGGACCCTCTTGCCCTCCACGTCGGGGAGGAGGGAGAGTGTGGCGGGCATCTCCAGGTATGCGTTATGGGGCTTCGTGTCCACCTTCTCCGCGTAGGCGTCCGCCAGTTT
>CAYONH010000048.1:0-11267 GCA_964405275.1 uncultured Candidatus Bathyarchaeia archaeon
CTGGCTTAACCTGGAGAGCCGTGAACGAGAGACTCGAGGAGGGCAAAACCATCTCGAGGGCATCCATCATCTTCTTCCTCAACAGGATGTTGGATCAGGGCGTCCTCTCCTGGAGAGATGCCACCGGCAAGGGAGGGCATCACAAGATCTACATCACGAAGCTTGACGAGAGCGGATACAAGAAGTACGTCGTACGCACCCTTCTCGAGAGCGTCGCCAAGGACTTCCCAGAGGAAACCGAGGAAGTCCTGAAGCCCTACTTAAAATAATCTAACGTATTGCCCTTGCGTACGCACGTACCTGCGCGTGCGTATCCCAATCCTTTATTTTCCACGGGGATTGTTCATGAGTCCAATGGACCAATCGCCCCCCCGGGAAAAGAGGCCCCCTTTCAGCACGTCCTTCTTCTACGGGTGGGTCATCGTAGCGGTCTCAGCCTTCACCCTCTTCTTCTCGGGTCCGGGGCAGACCTACTCCGTCTCCACGTTCATCGACTCGTACATCTCCGAGTTCGGGTGGAGCAGGTCCCTCGTCTCGGGGATGTACTCCATGGGCACACTGGCCGCCGGGCTGACGATGGGGGTCATGGGGAACCTGTTCGACAGGCGGGGGCACCGCGTCATGACGACGGTCGTCGCCGTCTCCCTCGGCCTGGCCTGCCTCTGGATGAGCGTGGTGAGCAACTCGACGATGCTCCTCGCCGGGTTCCTCATGATCCGGCTCCTGGGCCAGGGCTCCATGAGCCTCAGCAGCTCCACCCTGCCGCCCCAGTGGTTCATAACGAGGAAGGGGTTGGCCCTCAGCCTCGCCTCCCTGGGGGGCGTGATAAGCTCCGCCTTCCTCCCTCCCCTCAACACATGGATCATACGGAACTACGGCTGGCAGATGGGCTGGCGTACCTGGGCGCTCCTCCTCGTCGTGGTCATGGCCCCCGTTGCGTACTTTATCATCAGGGACCGGCCCGAGGACGTGGGCCTATGGCCCGACGGCGTGGAGAGGAGCTGGACGTCTTCCGATCCTGCTGGGATCGTCGTCGAGGATGACTCATGGACCGTGCGGGAGGCGATGGGGACCCGGAGCTTCTGGCTGCTCCTCTTCTGCAGGATGATCCCCTCCGCCATCGTCACGGGGCTCGTCTTCCACCAGGTCTCCGTCATGGCTGAGGTGGGCCTCCCCGTCGAGTCCGCGGCCCTGGTCCTGAGCGCCATGGCGCTTGTCCGGCTCCCCGTGGTCCTGGTCGCGGGCCAGGTCGCCGACAGGGTGCCCCCTCGTTTCCTGATTGCTGGGGCTCAGGGCGGGCTCCTGGTGGGCATGGCGGTGTTGCTCCTCGCGAGCTCCGTGGAGACAGCCCTCGTCTACGGTGCCATTCTCGGAATAGTCATGTCCTTCGAGATGATCGCCGGAGGCGTCATATGGCCAGAGTACTATGGGCGCCTCAACCTGAGCAGCATACGCGGCGTCTCGATGATGGCCGGGGTCATCGGCTCAGCCCTCGGCCCCCTCCCATACGGATTCGCGTACGACCTGCTCGGGAGCTACAACCAGGCGGTCACCCTCTCCATGGTCTTCCCCCTGCTTGGGATGGTGGCTGCATTGATGGCGACTCGACCGGCCAAGAAACTATAGAGCGCCCTAGGCACCGACTCTCTCAACCCGAGCTGATTAGATGCTGACGCTACACTTATTATTAGATTTTAACGACTTTAATACTTGAATCAGCCATAGATGTGGAAGCCAATGGACTTGGATCCCGTTAGCCCCCTGGGCGTGCTCCTATTCGTATTCGTGGTGAGCATGGCGCTCCATTATTGGTTCGATCTGACCAGGAACCGCCACAGGAACCCCGAGCCAGTGATACGCCTTGACTACACGAAATTCAAAGACCAGATAATCTGTGGCAAGTACGGGACAGGATCCGACGAGATCGAGCTAGGGCCAAGGAATGACCTGTATAATCCGTGTATGGCGCGATGCACGAGATGCGGATCCGAGTGGGTGTTCACAGAGCCTATCCGGGGCTAAATCCATGAGGTTTCAATATTCAGTGCATTTGGTCTCAGACACTGTGCCTCAAAAGCCAGCTGCATAGTTAACATAAACACCACCTGTTCTCCATTTACCACCCTTAAAAGCACCAATAGGAGTACTTCCTACATCGTTGTATGGGGTGGAAACGCTATGGGATCAGTAGTACCCGTGTCATGCGGCCTGGACTGTGGAGGCGGATGTCCTCTTCAAGCCCACGTGGAGGGAGGACGGGTGACGAAGATCGTGGACAACCCCCTGGGCGGCCCGTACATGTCTGGATGCGTGAAGGGGCTCCAGATGCACAGGGTGCTCCACGCGCCGGACAGACTGAAGAGGCCGCTCCTCAGGACAGGTCCCAGGGGCTCCGGGGAGTTCAAGGAGGTCGGATGGCCGGAAGCGCTGGACCTCGTCGCCGAGAGGCTGACGGAGATAAGGGACAGGTACGGCAACGAGGCCATCCTCCGCCTCGGCGGGTCCGGGGCCTGCAACGGGACCCTCCACAACACGGGCCGCCTAACTGTGAGGTTCCTGAGCCAGTTCGGGGGGTGCACCCAGATCGACGGGTACTACAGCAGCCAGGCAGCCCAGTACGTCACCCCCTATGTACTCGGCACGGGGTCAGTGGGGATCGACCCAGGTACGCTCCAGCACACCGGCATGATAATCCTCTGGGGGGCCAACATCTCTGACACGAGGCTGGAGGTCCCGATGGAGGCACGGATAAGGGAGGCCAAGGCCCGGGGGGTCGAGGTGATCGTCGTCGACCCCAGACGGACCACCACAGCCAAGACACTGGGAACCCAGTGGATCCCCGTAAGACCCGGCACGGATACAGCCCTCATGCTGGCCGTCCTCCACGTCCTGATCGATGAGGGGCTGGTCGACAGGGGCTTCGTGGGGAAGTACAGCGTCGGCTTCAAGGACCTTGAGCGATACGTCCTGGGAACGGAGGACGGGGAGCCCAAGAACCCGGTATGGGCGGAGGAGATCTGCGGGACCCCTGCCGACGTCATCGTCAAACTCGCAAGGCAATATGGGCAGACCCACCCGACGGCCCTCATCCCCGGGCTCTCAATACAGAGGACCGTCGGCGGCGAGGAGGCCATCCGAATGGCCATCGCACTGCAGGTGGCAACCGGGAACCTGGGGGTCCTGGGCGGCTCATCGGGAGGTCTCACATGGGGGAGGCTCCCACGTCCCAAGATGGGCGGCATCGGGGTCCCCCAGAACCCTGCTCAGGTCTCCATCCCCGCCTACTGCTGGCCAGACGCGATCCTGGAGGGCAGGCGAGGCGGCTACCCCAGCGACATCAAGGCCATCTACAACGTGGGCGGCAACTTCCTGATCCAGGGCAGTGATGTCAGCAAGAACATCCATGCCTTCAGCGAGGTAGAGTTCTCCGTCTGCCATGAACGCTTCATGACGCCGACGGCAATGTACTGCGATGTCGTGCTGCCGGTCACGACCTTTCTGGAGAGGAGCGACATCGTGGTCCCCGACGGGGGCAACTACCTCCTCTTCTCCAGCCGGGCGGTGCCCCCCTTGTACGAGGCCAGGAACGACTACGACGTCTTCTGCGAGCTGGCTGAGAGGCTGGGCTTCCTCCAGGAGTACTCGGAGGGGAGGGGCGAGGAGGAGTGGCTGAGGAGCTTCGTCGCGGACTCAGAGGTCGCCGACTACGAGGAGTTCAAGCGGGATGGCCTGTACATGGGAGGGGACCAGCTGAGGGTGGGGCTCTCGGACTTCGTGGCCGACCCCAAGGCATACCCATTGGGCACCCCCTCGGGGCGCGTCCAGATCCTCTCGGAGGCCTACGCCGATCTCGGGTTCACCGCTGTGCCTGCCTACAGGGGGATCCGGGCCGATGACAGGCATCCCCTGATGCTGGTCACGCCCAAGTCGAGGTTCCGTGTCAACTCCCAGAACGCCAACATCCCATGGTTCAGGGAGCGTGAGCCCCATGGGCTGTGGATGAATCCCCATGACGCGGAGGAGAGGGGAATAGAGGACGGCGGGGAGGTCCAGGTTATGAGCCCTGAGGGCAGGATCCGCATCACGGCCATGGTGACCGAGGACATCATGCCCGGCGTCGTCTGCCTCCTCGAGGGGGTCTGGCCCATCTTAGACTCCGAGGGCGTCGACACGGCTGGTTCGGCCAACTTCCTCACGTCGACCGTGCCGACGGAGCCCAGCAAGGGTTCGCGCACCCACTCTATCTTGGTTCAAGTTACAAAGGCTTAGATTCATGCTCGAGCCCCACTTTCTATCCCAGCGGTCTTACCCTAGGAACCGTGCATCATTCACATTATCCATGCTTCAGGCGCAGCAACGTACATTCGGGGACTTCCGCCAGCAGAAACGATGTGCTATTGAATCTTGAAGGGGGTTCTGAACCCCTCCTCCGCCAGCCTCCGGTGGATGGCGTCCTTCAGCATGCCCAGGCCCTCGCCGGTCTTGGCGCTCATCGGGAAGATGGGGCACTCGGGCTCCGAAGGGTCTCCGCTGGCGATGAGCAGCCTCAGCTCGTCCAAGAGGGAGTCTCGCGCCCCACCGACCCTGTCTACCTTGTTGGCTGCCACAAGGGGTGGCTCCCCGGTGCTCTCCCATATGTACTGGATCATCTCCAGGTCGATGGGGATGAGCCCCTTGCCCTCCTGTCTGAGGGCGACCTCCATGAACGTGGAGAGGTCCAGGACGTGGACGGCGAGGACGATGTCGCCCCCCTTCTCCTCGATGAAGCCGGTGATATCGTCCTTCACGTTCTCCGTGAAGCCCCTGTCGGCCCCGGTGATCCTGCCGTACCCGGGCATGTCCACCAGGGAGAGGCCCCGGCTCAGGGGGATGGCTGAGACGCGCCTGGTGGTCCCGGGTTGCTTCCCCGACTTGGTCTGGAGGCCCGTGATCTTCCTGATTATGCTGCTCTTCCCCGAGTTGGGCCTCCCAGTGAAGACCAGGTAGCGTTCGCTCATCGCGGGTACATTGGGGCTCCTCCCTTTAGTATCCTTTCGAATGCAGACGTCGAGACGGGGGGCTGAATGACTCTTTTATTAAGATAGGGTTCCCATGGGCGTGGAATTAGCATCCCTTTTTCACGTGCATTCTTTATGATCTGCGCATAACTCTCATACTTGTGGGGGGCCCTTGCGGACGTGCTCGCGCGCGCGCTCAGCCTGAGGTCGTGGGTTCAAATCCCACCGAGCCCGCTATCTCAACTGAGCGGGTATTCTATCTGAGTTAAGAATAATTTAGGAAAAAAATATCTAATAATTTTTTCGTCACGCGCGCGACGTGCGCCTGAGGACGCGTTCATATTGTCTCATCCAGGTGGCTTTCTGGATATTTGCAGTGGGCCGATAAAGTTCATAGCTGCTACAGCCAGCGAGATGCCAAGGGCGGCGTAGACAATCAGGGTCATTCCTCCGGAGGAGTTCAGGGCCTTCTCTGCATCCGCCTTCGCCTCGTCAGCCACGCTCTTCGCCTCGTCCACGTCATCCTTCGCCTGGTCAGCAACGTTCTTCGCTTCCGTGGCCAGCGTTTTTGCTTCCTCGGCGTCTTGCTTGCTCTCGGCTGCGTCCTCAGCGGCATCTTCTAGGGTTCCTTCGAACTCGTCGATGGACTCAGCCGTGGAGCTGGTCATGTCCTCTATCGTTTGTAGTGCCTCCTCTAGATCGCTACTGAGCTGGGCTATTTCTTCCTCGAGGTCCTGCAGATCCTGCTGGAGCTCGTCTATTACTTCATCTGTGACGCCGTCCCCGGTGTCATCGTCATCGCCGCCGTTGTCGTCTGGAGTGGGGTCCTCGACGGTGAATGTCCCCGAGGAGAGGGCCACGTCATCGCTTTCGTACCAGGTCCAAGTCCAGTTTCCCAGCGGCGCGTCGTCTCCAAGGACCATGATATTTCCTCCAGCGGTCTGGGTGTAGAAGGGCGCCAAGTAGGTGACATCGGACTCTATCCACGAGTCCAGGTCGTCTGTCTGCCAGACGAAGCTGCCGTCTGGGTCGAATATCCTTATGTAGGAACCCACCTCCTCGAATGAGCTCTGGATGTTGAACCTCACAGGATCCCCCCTGTTATAAGCTGACTTGTGAGGGTTGATGGAGAGGAACTTGGAGACGACATCGAAGGCGAACTGGGAGTAAAGGCCCTCATCGTCGGTGGCGTTGATGGTGTAGCTCCCCAAGCTGAGAATGTCGGGGACCACCCACCAGGCCGAGAACGCCCCCTCCTCATCCGTGGTAGCCGAGGCAACTCCCTCATAGACCGCCATAGCCCAGTCGCCGGTGGAATTGTAAATGACAAAATCGACGCCGATGCCCCCCGTGCTCTCCGCGAAGTACATGCCCTCGACGGTGACGTTGAAGCCAACGGGCGCCGATTCGGGGTCGAAAGACAGAGACGTGCTTTCTGTCACGGTGAAATCGGCCTCAACTTGGATGTCCGCGTCCAGATCCACAACGGTCAGCGTGTGCTCGCCGGCTTCCACGGTTGGGATGTAGAACAAGCCGGAGAGGGTGGTGTCACCGCTCACGTCCTCGTCCTCGAATATGGTGACATCTCCGAAGAAGGCGTCCCAATTCCCGCTCGGAGTGAAGCCGATGCCCGTGAGGGTTACCCTCGTCCCCGTGGGCCCCGTCTGGGGGGCCAGTATCGTAAATATCGCCCCCACCCTGAAGGTCTCGCTCACCTGGATGTTGTAGGTTGCTTGCTCGGCCTCCACCTGGTAGTTGCCGGTGGATTTAGCGGGGATCATGATGGTGCCGCTGATATCTCCATTCGAGTTCGTGTCTAGGGTTTCGATGGGGGTCCCGTCGAATATGATCACGACGTCCGATCCGGATCTGGCGGCGAAGTTGTGGCCAGTTATTCCGACGCTTGACCCGGGACCGCCGAACTGGGGTTCCAACTCGATGGTGGTGATATTTGTCACGAGGAAATCCATGTCCGCGCTCTTGGCCCCGTCATCCGTAACCTCCAAGACATATTCTTTATCCGCGGTGCTTACGCTGGGAATAACCAGTTCTAAGATGAAGACCCCGTTACTGTTTATGTCTAGGTCTCCAGTGCCCAGGACCTCACAGCTGATACCATCCAGGGTGATTGAAGTAACTGCACCGGACGATGTGAATCCCCTTCCGGTGACCCCCACCACTGTTCCCACGGAACCCTCAGCGAGATCGAGGGTCATCGCCGGGCCCACCTTGAAGACGACCAAAGCAGTGTTCCCAACTTCATCCTCCGCTGTGATGTCGTAGTCGCCATCCGTTTTGTCCGGGACGTTGAAGGTCGCCTCCCATGACCCCACTCCGTCGGTCACGGGAACGCTGGGATTCGTCGCAAGGGAGCTGACTCCAAAATCGATGGTGTCCACGTCCACCTCATCGCCGAATCCATAGCCCTCGATGGTTACCTGGTCGTTCTTTATGCCGCTCCTCGGGGAGACGGTCATGACAGTGTTCACAGTGAACAACACAGGCCCAAAGGTGTGGGCGGGGGTGTCTGTGTCCCTGATCCAGAGGTAGTGGGAGCCCTTTACGGCCTCAGGCACCTCGAACCAGACCTCGAAGGCCCCGCTTGGCTGCGCTATGCTGGAGTTGAGGAGCCCTTGCTCCCCGTCCCATGCCGTGACGATGTCCCAGTACAGGTTCACGTCGAGGCCGGAGATGACTCCGTTGCCGAAGACATAGACCAAATCCCCATAGACACCAGAGCTAATGGGATTCATACTTTCGTCGGTAACATTTGTGATACTCAGTGCCGCGTTCACTGGCACAGGTATCATCTGAAACATTAATGCAGCGATCACGAGGATAGATATCTTTCTCTTCATCTCTCTTCATCTCCTTTCAGATTAGAGTGTGAAACATGCAAGAGGATACTTCAGTGAGTCTCCTCGGCTATTTCCCACACAACCACATGTATGGGGCAGAACATCGATATAGCCCTTATTGGAGACCCTGAAGGTCCGAGCCTTTCATTTGTGTTTACGGAGGTTATTATATTGTGGATTTTTCATGCTTTGGCATAATTAGGAGCCACTTCGCAGGTCGCCTCAACGCTCTCAAAGTGAATTATTGAAATGACAAAACTGGGCTATGAAGAAAAATTACAAATGACTAAATGCTACCTGCTCCAATTAACATTTTTATTTAAATTTCTACGGCGTCGTGCGCGCGCGCATACGAAAAAGCTAAAGAGTATATAACAACATCATTGGGAGGCGGTTCTTGGTGGCTCACTTGGATAAATCTATTGTCGATTTAATTCTCATTAATCCATAGTTTTATCCCTGCGTCAACCTAGACAGGTGTCATGTCAGGTTCCCCTAAAATCGAGCTGCGGAAGGCGAGGCTCGAAGACCGCGAGAAGGCGATCTGGGTCGAGTCCAAGTCCACCCCCAACCTGAGCTACGTGCCGGACGTCTTCGAGACGTTCGTCTCCGACGAGGTAGGCGAGTTCAGCGTCGCCGAGGTGGACGGAGAGGTCGTGGGCTGCGGCAAGTTCACAGTGGTGCCCGACGGCTCCGCGTGGCTGGAGACGCTGCGGGTCATCCCGGAGCGCCAGGGTATCGGCGTCGGCAAGCGCTTCTACGAGCGCTGGCTTGAGATGGCCGGGCGTCTGGGGGTGCCGACGATGAGGATGTACACCGGCGTCGGGAACGTGGTGAGCAAGGGGTTGGCCGAGAGGTACGGCCTCCGGCTGGCGGAGACGTTCAGGGGCGCGTCGTTTCCGTGTCAGCCTGGTGGGGAGCGGGGGTCTAAGGGCGCCTTCAGGGAGGTCACGGACCCGGAGAGGGCGATTAGGCTGCTGATGCCCCTCAGCGAGGGCTGGAAGGGATTCCACGTGGTGAACCGCACATTCTACAAGCTGTCCCCCGCTCTCTGCGGGCACCTCGTCGAGAAGAGGATGGTCTATGAAGAACCGAATAGTGGCAGCGTGATCACGCTCGGTGCACGATTCCAGCCCGAGAGGATGCTCCACATCGGGGTGTTCGGGGGCGATGCGGAGGCCTGTCTGGGCTTCGCACTGGAGAAGGGGCTGGAGCGGGGGGTGGCGCGTCTCAACTGCGACTTCCCGACGTTAGCAGCTCACGTGGAGGAGGCTCTGAAGGACTTCGGTTACGGCTTCACGCCCTCGGAGTTCATCGTGATGGAGATCCATCTGGACGAATGATAGGACGAGGCCCTCGCTCGGATTTTACTCTATGTAGGGTGAACTCTCATTCTCGCGCGCGATTGGAGTGGATGTGAAGAGATGACGCCTCCTAACCCCCAACTCTTAACCTCAGTTAGCCCCCCTTGTTCACTGGTCGAAATGGGGAAAGAAGATTTACATGACTTCGCAGGGGCGTGGAGACTCGTCTCCGTCGAGACAAGGCGGGAGGACGGCGAGGTACACAGAAGGGGGAGGCGCACGGGGTACCTGTTGTACAGCGGGGACGGGTACATGTCGGTGGCCTTCATGAGGGAAGGCCGCCCCAGGTTCACCTCGGGGGACATCAGGGGAGGAACTGTGGAGGAGAAGGTGGCCGCCGTCGACGGTTACACCTCCTACTGCGGGAGGTACGAGGTGGAGGGAGGCAGGGTGGTCCACCACATAGAGGTCAGCCTATTTCCTAACTGGATCGGGGAGAGTCAGGAGAGGGCCTACGAGCTGGAGGGCGACAGGCTTACCTTGAGCACCCCCCTGATGCTCGTGGGCGGGATACAGCTGAGTACCCACCTCATCTGGGAGAGGGTGTAGGGGCCCTCATATTCCATCCCTGTCGAGGGGACAGGTGTAGCAGTGGGGCCCCGCGCCCCCCACGGTGTTCGCGTCCTGGAGCTTGACGAGGCGGACGCCGGCCTCCTCGAGGGCGTCCACTGCATGTATGTTACTCTCCCAGACCAAGAATGTGCCGGGCTTGATGGCGAGACCGTTCACCCCGGTCCTCCCCTGCTGCTGCATGGTCACTATGACGTTCATGACGTCGTTCTCCTTCTCCGGCCACCCCCCCACGGGTATCAGGCCGTCGGCGTCCAGCTTGTCCTCCTTGATGAGGTGGTCCAGCAGGTTCCTCTCCCTCTTCACCAGGACGGGCCTCCCGTCCTTTCCCCTAGCATAGACCTCCGTCTCCCCAGCGTGTAGGAGGTCCTTGGTGTTGAGAACCGTCGCTTGGTCTATGGGCTGGTGGTGTCTCTCCAGGTAGCGTCTCCTCGCCTCGATGAGCTTGACCCACAGTCGCCTCTCGGGGAGCCTGGGGCGGGCCAGCTCGCTCTCCAGGACGTAGGGGAGCACTATTGCCTTCCTCCTGTCGGGCCAGTTGATGACGGTGTCCAGGTGGGTGACCCTGGAGGCGGCGTGGTCTATGAGCTTCACAGCGCAGATGGTCTTTATCTGCTCATCTCTGTCGGCTCTGAACATCTCCTCCAGGTAGGTCTGGAACCCCCAGATGTTGGACCTTAGACCCACGCCGCACAGGATGGTCTCCTCGTCTATGGGCTGGTTGTCCCCACCCTCGATGGCCGCCCCTGCACCCCGGACGCCGTAGTACTCCAGGTACTTCATGCGCCCCCTGAAGTGCTCGTGGGCGTCCCAGGCGATCTCGATGTTCTCCCGGAAGTCCGGATGCCACTGGTACATGAGCCTGGAGAACCTGGGGGCCAGCTGCCTCTTGAACTGCCTCATGTTGGCGATGACCATCCCGATCTGGGTGTTGAATGAGTCGTCCCTGGGGGCGGCCCAGGCCCCGGAGAGCTCGGGTCCCCATATCACCTCGTCCCTCCCCTCGTCGTAGTAGGGATGGAGGGGGTATCCGTCGCTGAGATGCCTCCACGAGAGCTCCTCGGGGGTCGGCTTGACGTCCATGTCCCCCCAGACGCTCTCGACGATGGCGGCCCTCTCCTTGAGGGTGGCACCGTCGAGGATCTCCCTGAAGACCTGGCTCCACTCGTACACCTTTACGCCTTGGGACCGGAGGGCCTCGGTCATCCCCTCCATCTGCTCCTTCCCCCTCTCGTAGAGGGTGCTGTTCTGGAATGGCTGGAGCCCCGGAGTGCCGATGCGGTCCCTGTACCATGTCCCGTGCACCCCCACCACCCTGAGCCTCCCCGCCTCTGACTTCACTGTCCACAACGAGCGCACCTTAACAAACCAAGTCCCGCATTCCCGTATAAGATACACCGTCGCAGATGGGCCACTCGTAAACCGTATATTGCGGCGTCCCCAACCTCTTGTCCATGCGGGAGTACGAGGAGAAGCTC
>CAYONH010000049.1:0-1861 GCA_964405275.1 uncultured Candidatus Bathyarchaeia archaeon
GCTGCATCCAAGGTGAACCCTCTCACTGCCTCCTCCAATGTGATGCGGCTTTCCCTTATCCAGTGATTGACCGCAGACCAGATGCCGTAAATCGGGTTGAATGGCATACCGTCCGACCCGAAGGAGAGCTTGATCCCCTCATCAAGGAGGTAGCGGTAAGGGTTGTTCTGCCTAAGGCGCTTCTTCCCTATTCGTGTCTCATATAGCCCACCAGGGTCGCTCCATTCCCCTGCGAAGTTTGGCTGAACCGATGGTATGATGCCCAGTTGCTTGATGCGCTCGATCTGAGTCGAGGTGAGGACCTCGCAGTGCTCTATTCTGTGGCGATGGTCCTTCCGGGGGGAGTCCTTTATTGCTCCCTCTATGGCGTTTATTGTGGTCTCTATGGCGTAATCACCTATGGCATGGATGGCAACCTGTGAGCCCGTTCGGTGGACCGCCTTCACCCTCTGCATGAGTTCATCTTCTGGGATCATCACGATACCCTTGGTTGTTGGCTCATCCTTGTATGGCTCAAAGAAGGCTGCGGTCCTTGCCCCTATGGAGCCGTCTACCAGCATCTTCGCGGAGCCAAGTCTGAGCATATTATTCCCGAAACCTGTTCGTAGTCCGAGAGTCTCCATCGCCTCGATGTTACGCTCCGTCCACATCAGATATGCTCGTACTTGTAGGTAACCCTTCTCCAGTGCGGTCTGATATGCCTTCATCTGAGGGGCTCCGATTCCTGCCTCTTGAATGCTGGTGCAACCCAAGCTCAGGGCGTGCTCGGAGGCTCTCTTCAAGCCCTCCACGTACATCTCGTCATTTATCTCGGGGACGTACTTCCGTACCAGTTGAGAGGCGTCCTTGAGGACCCCTGTCGGCTCCCCCTCGGGGGCTCTATCGATCTCCCCCCCTTTAGGATCGGGTGTGTCCTTCGTGATCCCAGCGATCTCCAGGGCCTGCGAGTTGATCGATACGAGATGACCACAGACCCTTGTTAGCATCACAGGGTTATCGGGAGATATCGGGTCTAGATCGTACTTGGTAACGTAGCGTCTATCCTCCCATTTGCTGTCGTCCCATCCTCTTCCTAGGATCCAGACTCCCTTCTCGACCTCCGAGATCCTTGACTTGACCTTTTCTAGAGCTTCGCTTATTGTCTTAGTTCCTCTTAGGTTGATGTTCTGAATCATGCGCACACCCAGGCCGACGAAGTGGACGTGGGCGTCGATTAGTCCGGGGAGAACGGTCTTTCCAGATGCGTCGATTATCTCCGCACCTGGGGGGATCTCCACTTGGTCTCGTTTACCTACAGCGGTGATCCATTCATCTTTAACCACGATCACTGAGTCTTTGATCGGAGGACGACCCGTACCGTCTATCAGGGTGCCTCCAATTATAACGCGAGGACATGGCTCGAGAGACATTGAAATCGTCCCTAGGATGTGGGCACCCACGTATAAATGTTTCAGTATTTCGTGTTTTTCTTAATGTAAACCTATAAAATATGACCTATTAGTTCTTAATTACGTATTATTAATGCGAATATCGTAATGATTTTACAGGTTGGCTATCTCGTTTATCCTCGATTTTATCTCCAGGGCTCTTGAGGCGAATATCCTCTTGAACTCCTCCATCTCGCTCTCGTTTATCTCCTGTCTAGCCCTGGACTTCATCTCCACGAGCACTGTGATGACGTTTGTCCACACTGATCCGAAGAGGGCGCTCTCGGCCGAGCTGATGATGCCCTGTTCCTGGTAGTACTTGAATATCTGGTACTTTCTTAGAAGGCTGTCTTCGTCCAGTGTGATATCTATGATCTTCTCGACGCTTCCTCTTATAGCTGGTTCCACATCAGTCGCCTATCTCTTAGACCTTG
>CAYONH010000049.1:1961-10972 GCA_964405275.1 uncultured Candidatus Bathyarchaeia archaeon
TCGTCGACTAGGTCGTTGAGGAAGAAGATGACTGATGCACGTGACTTCTTCTCCGGCGTGGTTAGTAGGTATTCGTGGGCGCGACTTGAGTTCACGCCGACTTTCTCGTTCTCGTTGAGCTCCCAGATGTGCTCGAGGAGCAAGACCTGGTAGGGTTTGAACAGGGTGTAAAGCCCATCCTTTGTTGTGTCGAATTTCATTTCCGCCTCAATGGTCATAGGATTAAATAAAGGTTACTGAATGGGAGGATGCAATTAGTTATTTTTTCTCCAATTTAAGTTAACAGATGGTAAATCGATGTGGGGCTTTAGATTACTATTCGTAACCTATTTATGGGTTGTTACTTGTAATTTGGTAATATTATTCGTTGTTGGACTCGTGTATCTTTATCTAATAAGTAAACGGATAGGTTCCCTGCTCTTTCAGAGGGACTAACTGACTTCCTCTCTCTTCACAGATGGTGTATTGGACGAGCAAGATTGTTGATAAAATAAAAAAAGAAAGAGAGGGGATTCTACTTGGTGCTGGTCCAGTCCCTTCCCAGAGTCTCCCTGGCGATGACTATCTTCTGTATGTTCTGGGATCCCTCTGCGCCTATGCAGTAGCTCATGACGCCCCTTAAGCCCATCTCCAGCGGACATTCTAAGGTGTATCCGTAGGCGCCCATCCAGTACAAGGTCCGTCTCATTACGTCAAGAGCGTGGTGGGGGGCTAGGTATTTGCACATGGCAATGTACTTGCTCACCTCCAAGGGCGTGAAGGTCTCATGCTGGTATTTCTGATCCAGCATCCAAGCAGTCTTGTAGATTAACTGCTTGATGGCCTCGTGGTGAGCGGCCATGTCCGCGAGATCGAATTGGATGCCCTGGAATTTCGCTAACTCCTGGCCAAAGGCCTTCCTCTCTTTGATGTAGTCCATGCCATAGTCCATAGCTCTCTGTGCAGCTCCCACGCAGCTGGCTGAGACGAGAACCCTGGCCGCGTCAAAGCCCTCCATCGTGAGGTAGAATCCTCGCCCCGTGTCCCCGAGCTGGTACTCCTCCGGGACGAAGACGTCAGTCATCTTGAATCCTGACGTGCTAATCGCCATCCTACCCATGTTTTCAAATCTCTCAGCGGGCTCGACGCCTGGAGCGTCTAAAGGCATGTAGACGGCGGTCATACCCCTGTGGCCCTTCGACATGTCGTTGTAGCCACTGACGAAGTAACCTCCACCTATCTCCTTACACTCGTGAACACCGCTGATGTAGCTCTTCTCACCGTTCAACTTCCAGCCGCCGTCGACCTTACCCAGCTTCGTCTTGTAAGCCGCTACGTCTGAACCGCCTCCAGGCTCAGTCACTCCGATCCCTATGAATGACTCCCCTTTAGCCGCCTTCCTGAGGCAAGCGTCCCTGACCGCATCGGTGCAGTACTTGTCAACGACGTAACCCCAGCTCGCTTGGACGAGGAAGAAGACTGGGAGCGCCACCGAGATATCGGCATATCCCAGCTCCTCGGCCGCGATCGTGGTCGTCACCCAGTCTGCCCCTACGCCGCCGTGCTCCTCGGGTAGGGTCATGCATAGTAGGCCCAAGTCTCCAAGACCCTTTATTATGTCCATGGGAAGCTCATGGTTAGTGTCGTTCTCTCTAACCTTCTCCAATGGCAGGTTCTTCGCCAGCCACTCCTTGATCGCTTCACGGAAGAGATCCTGTTCTTCTGTGAACGAAAAATCTAACATTTTTGTACACTCCTTAAGTCTATTCTTGTAGCATTTTTCTTAATATAATACCTTCGACAGAAGGGGTTAGGCAGAGTATTTTCAATGGTTTTTTAGCTGAATAGCCCAGAAATCGTACATTCGTTTACACTTACAGAGCGGTGGATCATGAGAAATAGATGTTAATCATCAAACTTCCCTCGTCTATCTTCGAGTCATTACAGACCTATTTAATGTTCATTGGGACCTTCGGCGACCATTACTGACATATATTCGACACTCTCAGTGGTGATCGGTGATGTCATGGGATTTTGGCCTAACGGTTACAGATGCTGCGTAAACATATCCTTCGACTACGACTCAAACAGCGCGTTGATGAGGCGGGCGCCTCTGGACATAGTGGCCCAGAGTCGGGGACGATTCGCCCCTAATGTAGCCATTCCGAGGATACTGGATCTCCTCGAAAAATACGAGATACAAGCCACGTTCTTCACCCCGGGTTGGACGGTGGATCAGTTCACCGAGTCCGTGGAGGAGATCGTTAGCAGGGGCCACGAGCTCGCAGCTCACGGCTATTTCCATGAGAGGCTCGCAGAGATTTCCAAGGAGGCGGAGGAGAGCGTCTTCCAGAGAGGGCTAGCTGCCTTTGAGAAGGTCGGTGTTAAGCCGGAGGGGTTCAGGGCCCCGTACTGGCTTATCAGCGACAGGACCCTTGAGCTTGTCCAGAGACTCGGTTTCAGATACGATTCCAATATGATGGACTCAGATATGCCCTACATGCTTGTATGGAGGGGGAAGGAGACAGGCCTCGTGGAGCTACCCGTCGAGTGGATGCTCGATGACTGGCCCCTGTTTGAGACTCATCGGAGGGGTCCTCAAGCCGCATACGATGTATGGAAACCGGAGTTCGAAGGTATCTATGAGCTGGGACGGTATTTCGGCCTGACCAATCATCCTCAGGCGATTGGGCGGATAAGCAGACTCAAGATTCTTGAAAAACTTCTTGCTGAGATGAAGGCGAAGGGTGATGTCTGGTTCGCTACCTGCAAAGAGGTCGCAGACTGGACCAGGGAGAAACTATCCTAACCCTTCAGCCTCTTTATCTCCGACACCAACACGGGGAGGGACTCCCCAGAAGGAGCCCCGATGCGGACGTCGCAGATGCCGCTCAGCTCGGTTTCATGAGGGTTGACCTCGATGAGGACTCCCCCATTCCGCTTCACGATCAGAGGTAGGCTGGCGGCGGGGTGCACCACAGCGGACGTGCCCACCACGAGCATGCAGTCAGAACGCTGGGACTCCTCGAAGCACCTATTGAGCACGTCAGACGGGATTGGCTCCCCGAACATCACCGTGTCTCCCTTAACCATCCCCCCGCACACAGGGCATTTCAGAGGCAGCTCCGAGAAGTCGAAGCCCTCACGGGGGAACCTGGCGTTGCAGGATGTGCACCTGAGCTTCCTCGAGTTGCCGTGGATCTCCAGGACGTTCCTGCTCCCAGCTTCGGTGTGTAGGTTGTCCACGTTCTGCGTTATCAGCCATTTAAGGTGCCCCATCTCCTCCAGCTCCGCCAGGGCGTTATGCCCCGGGTTCGGCTTGGCCTCCCGATACCGCGATCCACCGCTTCTACCGGGTCTAGAGCGGTTCTCCCAGTAAGCCTTGGGATCCGCCATGAATCTACGATATCCATCCATGGGGGGCTCACCCCTCTCTGTCCAGATTCCCCCCGGACCCCTGAAGGGGCGGATGCCACTCTCCACGGAGACCCCGGCTCCGGTGAGGGCAAGAACGTACTCAGCGGAGAAAATCAGCTGGGCAGCTCTCTGTATGAGATCTGAGGAATCGCTGTTGTCCATTAACTATACAGGGGGTTCATGTATCAAAAAAGGTTAGGGGAGGTTACTTCATCCTCTCTTTCAGCGCCTTCGTAAGCGCTGGGATCACGGTGTAGATGTCGCCTACGATGGAGTAGTCAGAGATCTCGTGGATGTTCGCCCCCGCCTCGTTGTTGATGGAGACGATGATCTGGGCGTCCCTTATCCCAGCGGCATGCTGGATGGTCCCTGAGATCCCACAGGCTATGTAGAGTTTGGGGGAGATCTTGTATCCGCTGATTCCGATCCACTCCTCCATCCATCCCAGGTCGGCGGCGATGGGACGGGAGCACCCGACTTTCGCCCCCAGGGTCTCCGCGAGCTCCTCCAACAGCTTGAGGTCAGTCTTGTCTTTGAAGCCACGACCCGCGGAGACAACTATGGGCGCCTCTGCAAGTCCCGCGTCTCCCCTTGCCTTCTCCCTAGATTCAACGACCTTCATTCTCTGATCCTGGATGTCAACATCGAGAACTGAGATCTCCCCTTCTCTTGGTGAGGGATCCGCTTTCTTGAATGTCCTAAGCGGAATCGTCGCTATATGTGGCTTCCTCGTGCTCACCTGGCTTGAGATCACTGACCCCCCGTATGTCAGTCGCTCACCCAATAGCCTGCCCTCCTCGTCGACGTCGATCTCGATGCACTCCGTCATGCAC
This sequence comes from uncultured Candidatus Bathyarchaeia archaeon, assembly GCA_964405275.1. GTDB lineage: Archaea > Thermoproteota > Bathyarchaeia > TCS64 > TCS64 > BS750m-G28. The sequence goes on from CAYONH010000049.1 coordinate 6,191, forward strand.
CCGGTGTCGAGGGCGGCAGCCACCCTTGCGGCGAGCTCCTTTCCCCTCTTCGTCGCCCCGATTAACAGGATCTCCAAGTCCACATCTTTCAGAGCATCGAGAACGACCCCCCGGTAGGTTTCTACAGCGAATCTTCCGAGTGATGGGTCGTCTACGATGAGCACCCTGTCGGCGCCGTGTGTGATGTATTCTTCTGGGTCGGTGATCCCTTCACCTAGGACCAGAGCGCTGAGCTCGGCTCCTAACTTGTCTGATATCTCCCGCCCCTTCGAGAGCATCTGGAGTCCCAGCTTGCGGTCCTCTGAGTAGGCTACGACAGTCTTTCCCGTCATTTTCAAGCCTCCACCACTCCCTCACTGATGATCGCATCGGCGAGCTTTGCAGCCGCTTCCTCGACGGTCTCGGCCTCTATCACGATCCGCTTACGCTCGATGAGGGGAGCCTCCAACTTGACGACCTCAATAGAGGACCCCGCCCTCAACTCCTCTGCCGAGAGCCCCAGAGCTGAGGCGTCCCACTCCTCTGTGGGCTTCTTCTTCGCCCTCATGATGTTCATGAGAGACGGGATCCTGGCCTCATTGATCTCCCTCACAACGGAGACGACAGCGGGCAGTTCGACCTCAACGACCTCGTCCACATCCTCAAGATCCCTGACGGCCCTCAGCTTGCCGTCTACCAAGTCTATCTGCTTGACGTACGTCACCTGGGGAAGCCCGAGGAGCTCCGCTAGCCTGGGGCCGACCTGCGCTGAAAGGCTGTCCAGGGTCATCTCCCCGCAGAGAATGATGTCGTATCCCCCGATCTTCTCTACAGCTGCCTTCAGGACCTTTGACGTCACGAGGGCGTCGACCACTGCGAGGCCACTGTCGTTGACGATGTAGAGAGAGTCCGCCCCCATGGCGAGGGCCTCCAGCATTGCCGTTCTGGTCCTATCGCTCCCCATGGAGAGGGCTGCTATCTCACCGTCGTTCTTCTCCTTGAGCCTGATAGCCGCCTCGAGAGCCCGCTTGTCGACGTCGCTTATCCTGCGCTTTAGCCCCTCGGTTCTGGGCTGGCGGGTCGAGGGATCGATCTTGATCTCGTTCAGATCCACGATGTCCTTGAGGAGGACAATAATCTTAGTCACAATGATACCTCACATCAATCCAGTGAATAGTCCTTCCTACAAAATATGAGGAAGCAGATTTTAAGGCTGTCCGTCTCCCAAAGTCTAGAGCGTATAAAGGGATGATACCCCGTCTTTTGAGACCGGTTCTACATAGACGGTAGTTACACCTGTCTCCTCTATTCCACTTACTCTAAGGTCTTTGGGGATGCGGCTGATATCCTCGACCTCCCCCCGGTCTATTCGACAGCCGAAGGGTCCGAGCTCAACGACTTTGATCAACGCTGATATAGGCTTAGATAATGGGTTGATATATGCGACCCAGCCTTTTTGAGCGGAGAGGCTGGTGAAAATGAGAACTGCTCATCCAGTTTACAGTGGAACTGTATTCTACTTCTTGATCGTCAATGCGACCGCGATCACTGCAACCACTAAGGCCACGGGTGAGATGTACAGCAGCAGATCGGTTCCACCCTGGGGCTGCTGGCCGTGAAGCTCGTTCTCGAGGACCTCAAGCTGGCTCGTCATGACTGACAGCCTATTCTTGAGATCCACTATCTCAGATGCATCGCCGAGCTCATCTAGGATCTCCTGGAACCCTGTGGCGCTCTCCGATAACTCGGCAATCTGTTCCTGCAGTTGAGTTACGTCTGTGCCCAGATCCGCCAGACTACTGGATATCTCCTCGTATCCCGCATCCAGCCCTGCGACGTCCTCCGCTATCTCATCGATGCTCGATATGTTACCGATGTCGTTGGCTACTTCCGCGAGGTCCTGGGCGATGGAGTCGACGTTAGCGTTGAGGAGAGCTATCTCGTCCTCAACGTCGAAGACCGTCGGGATATCTCTAGTAAACGATGGAACATCGAGGTCCGTGAGCCAATAGATAGCGTTCTTGAAGAAGAGGGCGTTGTCCTCAGAACCGAGGTAGTTGTCAAAGTACTTATCCTGACTGAGGAGCACTATCTTTCCTGAGCCCAACTGGTTAGCGACCGCCAGAACGGGGTCTGTGACCCCATACTCCACGTCGTTGCCAAGTACAAGAGGGTAGGCTGAGGAGGAGAACGTGCTCAGGTCATTCCCTTTCACCCACATCGATTGAAGGCCTTCCATTAGGGAGTGGGGTAAGAACCTCGAGGTAGTGCTCATTCCGTCGCTGTCACCTTCCACGGCTCCTGCAAAGGAAATTATGGGGTCCTGGTTCCGTGAGGGCAGGATGAAGACGCCAAGGCCGCTTATTACTGCAGGGGCCAGGCTCATGGTTTCTATCGTGGAGCTATAATGGTTGAATACGACTGCGTCATACGTCAGGAGGGTTGCCAGGTCGTTGAATCCGCTGCTTTTATGCTCTACATCAAACCCCTCACCGAGCAGGAGCCCCTCCATGTTCACTGCGTAGTATGATTCGTCCCCGACGATCAGAACGACCTTGCCGTTGGCCCCTCCCTCAACGAGCGGAGCACGGAGGACGCTCAAGGTCAATATCAGGAGCATCGACAACAGACATGATTTTTTGAATTGGCCTATCGATCCTTTTCTCAACTGCATTTGAAACCGCCTAAATAACTGAATCTCTGCCACGATGACTTTATTGCTTGTATGTAGCGTGACCCCACAAAATGGCTGTCGGTGTAATTTTGAGTAGGTTCCCGATTGTAAATAATTCTTATCTTCAAATGGATGACTGGGATTCTGGCAAAGCCGTGCCCTGAAAAATGCTTTAAATCTCATCAAAGATAGAGGCAACTGAAAGATTATGGTGCCCGATAAAGTTGAGAGAATAACTGTGCTCGGAGCCGGCGTCATGGGTCACACGATAGCCCAGATAGCGGCATCGACCGGCTTCAAGGTCACCGTGCGCGATATTGCGCAGGAGTACGTTGACAACGCGAAGAGCAGGGTCGAGAGGAACCTCATGCGTAACGTGGAGAGGGGGCGGATGACCGAGGAGGAAGCCCAGGAGGCGTTGAGCCGTCTCTCCTATTCCGTAGACCTCGCTGACTCCGTCAAGGACGCCGATCTGGTGATCGAGGCCATCCCCGAGAACCTGGACCTGAAGAAGCGGGTATGGGGGGAGGTATCAGGTCTCGCTAGGGCCGATGCGCTGCTTGCGACCAACACATCCAGCCTCAGTATCACCCGCATCGCAGAGGCGGTCACCAAACCAGAGAGGTTCATAGGGATGCACTTCTTCAACCCCCCGACCCATATGCGCCTAGTGGAGTTGATTCCTGGTGCAGGCACAGACTCTGCGACTCTGGAGGGTGTGAGGGCTGTAGCGGAGAGGCTTGGGAAGACCCCTGTCGTGGTGGAGAAGGACGTCGTGGGGTTCATCGTGAACAGGGTCCTCATCACATATCTCAACGAGGCAGCCAAGCTGGCGGAGTCCGGCGAGTACACGGTCGAGCAGATCGACGCAGCGATGCAGTATGGGGCGAAGATGCCCCTCGGCCCCTTCATGCTCTCTGACTTGATAGGGATCGACATCGTACACCATATCCTCAAGGTCTTCGAGGAGAACCTCGATACTACATATAAACCTGCAAAGAGCATCGTGGCCCTCTTTGAAGCGAAGAAGCTGGGCCGGAAGACGGGAGAGGGATTCTACAGCTACGCTGAGAGGCCGTCTGTCGATGATGCGATGGGAGGAGGATTCGACGTCAACCTGCTCCTCGATGTACTGATCATGGAGGCTGAGAAGGTGGTCGCAGAGGGGATCGCAGGCAGGGAGGCCATCGACACGGCGATGAAGCTGGGGGCGAACATGCCCAAGGGGCCCTTCGAACTCAAGGAGGGGAATTAGATGTCAGGTGAGAGCCCTGTCCTAATCGAGGTCGAGGGCGGTGTATGCTGGATCCGTCTGAACAGGCCTGACAAGCTCAACAGCATGACTCTGGAGATGCACGACCTGATTCAGAAAGCCCTAGACGACGTGGTCAAGGATGATTCAGTCGGTTGCGTAGTCATCACGGGAGTTGGGGAGAGGGCCTTCTGCGCAGGTGCGGATATAACCAACTTCCCGAAGCTCTCCCCTGCTGGCGCGAAGGAGTTCTCGGAGAAGGGACAGAAGACCGTTCAGAAGATCTTGAGCCATCCGAAACCCGTCATCGCCGCTGTGAACGGCTACGCCCTGGGGGGAGGCTGCGAGCTTGCCACGGCGTGCGACTTCCGGATTGCGTCGGAGAGAGCCCGGTTCAGTCAGCCAGAGATCAGCCTGGGGCTCATACCCGGTTGGGGGGGAACCCAGCTGCTGCCCTCCCTCGTGGGCCCAGCCAAGGCTAAGGAGCTCATAATGACAGGGGCTATGGTGAAGGCTCCGGACGCCCTCCAGATGGGTTTGGTCAACGAGGTAGTGGAGCCCGACAAGCTCATTGAGGCGGTTGGAGCCCTCGCCCAGACCCTGGTGGGAGGGCCCTCCACTGCCCTAGCCAAGGCAAAGAAGTTAGTAAACGATAGCGTGAGCCTGAAGAAGGGTCTGTCGGCTGAAGCTGAGGCCTTCAGCGAGCTCTTCGCTACAGAGGATATGAAGGAAGGCGTTGCAGCTTTCTTGGAGAAGAGGAAGGCCGACTTTAAGGGAAAATAATCTGTACTACTAGTATCTCTATCTTTTTTCTTTATTTCCGTTCAAGGTTATAGTCGTAAGTCTCTAGAAAAAAGCTATAAACGAAGTGGATAAG
>CAYONH010000050.1:0-6875 GCA_964405275.1 uncultured Candidatus Bathyarchaeia archaeon
AGAATCCACCATAGCGATCTCAGATACTGTTCCGGGAACCGCACAGCCAAGGCGGAAAACGCAACGCCCATAGAGGGGGGAGGGGGGGTATACTATCCGCCTGACATATACCGTCCGATCCATGGAAGCGACCTGAAAACACCTCCGCTCAATGACGATTCATATCAAAAACGTGGAAGATAGCGGCACAATCTATCACCTGTGAATCATATGAAAATGCGGAAAACGGAGGATACCTGCGAGAACTCCGTCAATCACCTGGTACGATAGAGAGATGGATGCTAGATAGCCCGCTTCAGCTTCAACCGGAGCACCAGGTAGTCCCCCTCGTACTCGTAATTATACTCGTCGACCTCGAACCCCCGGGGAAGGTCATAGCTCCTGCTGAACGACCCGTCGACACTGCTCCCCAGGCGCACCTCGCCCCCCACCCCCTCGATGTATACGGTCCTCCTCAGCTCAGTGGGGACCTCAAGGGTGATCATGTACTCCATCGCCTCGGACTCATGGGGCCTCACCTCCCACTCAACCGTCCTGAACCCCGACCACTCCCTCCGCCTCCGGTTAAACATGTACCAGGGCAGAAGAGAGGTCACGATGAAGACCCCGAGGAAGACAAAGGAGAGGAGAACCGCCAGACCACCGCTGGTCTCACCGAAGACGAACGGGAACAGGACGATGGCTCCGTCCTCAGGCATCATAGCGATGGAGGTCACCATGAACCCGAACACTATGAGGAGCATCCCCGCCACCCTGAGCCCAGAGGAGGAGACGCCCTGAGACGACTGCCTCCGAGGAGCCGGAGCGACCACCCCAACCCGACGAGCGCACTCCACGCAGAGGTCCCCGCCCGAGAAACATCTCTCACAGACAAGACGCCCGCAATCGACGCATAGGCAGTCAGCACCAGAGCCCCCGCAGATAACGCAGACGCCCAGGCCCCTCACCCGCCGATGACGCCCGGCTGTGAGACAGCCACCGCAACAACGAAAACGAACACAATCAGGGCGACGACACCTGCAAGCCTCCAGCCCCCCTCCCCGCCGACGACGATGGGGACCGGACCGATGAAGAAGACACCCGTCGCCCTGCCCTCAACGCGCCGCCTCCCCGCGCTAGGCCTGTAGCTGAACCAGACCAGAAGAACACCAGCGCCGACCATCAGCAGCCCCAGGAACAGCAGCGAAGAGGAGACAGCCATAACCCCGAACACTTCCCCCTAAGGAAGAGTACTCAGAGATAAACATTACGAAACGACCCCTAAAGCGACCGGATGGCCGCCTTACCCAATACTCGTTAACCTCCCACTCCCTCACGGACGCGCGCGAGTTAGAGTTTATTCTTAAAAAGTTGTTCCTGGAGACTCGTTTTTCTAACCAGTAATTCACCTATCTGATCATCGAACTCAGCTCGCATCTCCTTATATTTTGAGATGATCTCTCTCATCTCTGAAGAATTACACCTGACCTCAACTACCTTTCCCGGGTCATCAGGGGAGGGCACGTTCACGGTAACTGATCCGAATCTCCTCTTTTCGAGTTTATCCAGGTTATTCTTGATCCTAGCGTAGACTGGATCTCTCCTCACCCTGTTAATATGGGCGTCATTGTTCAATATTTCCTGTAAGATAGACCTTCGATCAGCCATGACAATCTCCAGATACCTTAACGTGCTCCCAAAATATAATGTATCCTGCGCGTCAGCATAAAACGCCTGTATTTTCTTTTAATAAAACAGACATAAAACACACAGAGAAATCAAACCACTACTCGTTTTATATCTCAGTTTAAAGGTGCTTTCCCCTTTGGACGAGTACTCAGGTAAACCTGACGAAACGACCCTTAGAGCGACCAGATGGCCGCCTTACCCAGGTACTCGTTAACCTCCCACTCCCTCACCGAAACCCTGTCCACGTCCACCGTGTAGATGGAGTGAAGCCTAGCATTCCGGATCTCCTCCAACGAGACATGAGGACTCGTATAGTACAGGTCACAGAGCCCCTTAATCGACGCGATCTCCTCCTCGGTCCGGAACCTCGGGGGCTTCGTCAGCGCAGGGGGAACCTGCATGATGTAGTACGGCGTCGAGGCGAGGATGAACTTGTTCGAGAACCCGCTGTACCTGACGATCTTACTCGCAATGCGCGCCTTAAGGTAGGTCGAGGGGTCGGTGGCGTGCTCCGGGGGGACGAAGCCGGTCTCCACCTCCACGATCACCGAGCCGAAGCCCTTGACCGCGTACACGTCGCAGGAGACCCTCTCAAGCTCGTGCTCCACCTCTACGTCGAAGCCGCTGACGACGAGGTGCATGGCGCTGATGAGCTCCAGGACTGAGTGGTTTATCTTCACCAGGTTCCGATCGTGCATCTCAACCAGCATATCCTTCAGGGTGAGAAGCTTGACATACTCAGCCTTCCCGACCCCGCCTTTAATATTCCGGAGGACCTCCTCCAGATCGTCCCTGAACCTGTTCAGCGCGGTATCAACACCTAGACCTTTACCCTTTTGGTCGAAACATGATATTTAACTTATAGGGAACGACCCACCGCCCTCACATGTACCACATGAAGAATCTCAAGCTAGGCCCCCGTTCGCTTTCAGTCCACGAACTCTGTCAGGCTCACACTTTCAAGTCCAAGCCCAGATAGGACCTCACAGGAGTCAACCCTAAACAGGTGGGACTCGCATCGACAGTCACTACAGCCGAATCCCTTCACCGAAGTTCCCAACTTCAAGATCTCCCCCGCTATGCGGCACTCATCCCTCAGGTCAGACAGGAGGACGTAGACCCCACCGATCTCCACCTCGGGCTCCCTGAGGAGGTAGTCGATATGCCAGTGAGTGGCCCTGAAGTCTCCCCTACTGGTCCTAAGATGCCTCCTGACCCTGGCCTCCAGACCGTTCAACGCCGACCCTACGTAGACGTATAGCCCCTGGTCAAATCCGATCATGCCCAGGGCGCCGATCTCCAGCTCCAGCGCGCTCCTCAGGGAGATGCAGAGGCAGTATGTGCCACGTAGAACCATGCTCAATACGTCCTCTATGCAATTGAAATAGGTTGTTCAGGAAGCACTAATCTAACCCTTCTTGATAAGGCCTCGAAGCTCGTCCCCCAGCTTCCCCCTGGCCACAGCCCTGTAGCCTGAGAAGGCGTCCATGAGCCTCCGCCTAGTGAACCTGCCCCCAGTCAGATCCCGGAGGAGGCCGTGGTGAGCCACCTCGTCGTCCCTCCAGGCCTCGATGATGCGCCTGAGCCCCTCGTTCTCCGAAACCCATGGATTCCTGAGAAGCAGCTCAGCCCTCTTGAAGGCCTCCTCCTCCAGCTCCATATGCCGCCCCAGACCCACCTCAAGCTCCACCCTTCCCTCACCGTGGAGCGCCTCCCCCTCGAGGACCTCGACGGCGGTCATACACATCTCCAGGTGCTTACTCGAGTCAAGCTGCAGGGAGTGGAGGAGTCGCTTAACCTGCTCATCGATCACAAGTTCTTGCGTGTCGGAGTAGAGCTTGATCAGCTGCCTCTCTGTCTCGATCTGACGTTTTATGATGCCTATTGCTTCGGTTCTCTGGGTTTCGGACGCCAACTTGTGAACCAACTAGTAAGAGAAAACCGCAGTTTATCTGTCTGATGGTCCCATACAGACCCCGCTATTCGTTTGGGCTATTGGTCAGCATTTATCTGGTACAGGTATATCGTGTGGCTCCGATACCCCTCCTTAAACTTCAGGTTCCTAGCGTACTCCCACCCGGGGATCGAGAAGTCATGCGTGACGACACGAGAACCGGGCCCGAGCTCCTTCTCGAGTTTGGGCCTGACCTTCTCGTTTGCACCTGTGGTGAGGTACATGGTGACGACGTTCGCGGGGCTGAGGTCCACGTCGAAGATGTTCATGTTTATGAACTTCACCTTCTCCCTGATCTGGATCTCCTCCCCCTTCCTAACCGCCTCCCGGAGGAGGCGCCTGTTGAGCTCTATGCCAACACCGTTGGCCCCGAACTCCTTCGCCGCCATGATGACGATCCTGCCGTCCCCAGATCCCAGGTCGTACAGGGTCTCACCAGGCCTGAGGTCCGCGAACTCCAGCATCTTCCTGACCACAGGCAGCGGTGAAGCCACGAAAGGCGCAATCGACCCCATTCCAGCCAAATAATAACTCCTCGCTAAATGTTTAGATTTCCTTTGTACCCAACCCACTCATATAATAAAAACGATACGTTAAATGAACTCATTAAACGGCCCTTTTTACAGCAACTGGGCGCTTGAACCAAAACCTTTCTTTAAACGACCGCAGTCAAGGTTCGAGACCTTAACTTTACATATACATTTCAATTATAGATATCTGGAGGTTTTACGAAAAATGAGTTCGTTCTCAAAACCACAGCAATCTGCAGTAAACTACGTTGACGAAAACACGGACTGGCTCTCCGCGTTCCACCAGGAGATCTGGCACTACGCCGAGCCAGCCTTCAGGGAGTACAGATCAGCAGCAGCCTACGTGAAGCTGCTGAGAGAGCAAGGGTTTGAGGTGGAGGAGGGCAGCGGTGAGATGCCCACCGCCTTCTGCGCCATCTGGGGAGAGGGGAAACCCGTCATAGGCGCCTTCTCAGAGTACGACGCCGTTCCGGGCTGCTCTCAGGCCCAGGTTCCCTACAGGCAGCCCAGAGACGAGAGCCTGCACCCCTGGACCGCGGGGCACACAGACCCCCACTCGTCCCTCGGCACGGCTTCCCTGTTCGGCTTCTTGGCCGCGAAGGCTGCCATGGAGGAGCACGGCCTCAAGGGCACATTGAAGCTCTTCGGCGAGCCCGCCGAGAAGGTCTGCGGCTCCAAGCCGGTACACGCTGCCAAAGGCTACTTCGACGACTTCGACGCATCCCTGCCCTACCACCCCAGCGGGACAAATGGGGTCAAGAGCGAGATACAGGGCGGATCCTACTGGAATACGCTCTACACCTTCGAGACTCTACACCCCGAAAGATGGCCTAAGCCCCGGAACGCGCCTTTCCCGATAGCAGGACACTCAGGGGGCAGGGTCCCAGCGGCCCTTGACGCTGTCTGCCTCATGTACACAGCCACGAAGTACGTCGAGGACGCGATGCTCCCATACACTGGAACCTGGACACTGAACGAGTACATCATGGTGGGTGGACAGTGCACCTCGGATAACCTGCCCCCACGCATCGCCCAGATACAGTACGCTCACAGGGCGCCTATCCTGGAGATGCAGGAGCAGATCGAGAGGGTCCTGGACAACACCGCCAAAGGGGTCGCCCAGATCACGGGCTCAAGGGTGACGAAGCGCCTCATAGCCCGAACCCGGTGCGGCCTGGCCAACGTGAAGCTCTCGGACATACTCTACAGGAACCTGAGGCAGGTGGGCCCACCCGTGTTCCCCGAGGAAGCCAGGGAGTTCGCCAGGAAGATACAGGGGAACCTGGGCCTAGAGCCGATGGAGGACCCCCTGACCAAGGCATGCCAGGAGATAGCCCCGGTGGATGCATCCGATAAGAGGATCAGATACCTCTTCCCGGACTGGGTGGAGACCCAGGGGTCAGACGACTACGTCGACTACCAGTGGACCGCCCCATCCACGAGGCTGTACACTGCAAACGCTGTCCTGGAGAAGCCCGACCCGGAGTACACGTACCCAGACTGGGCGAGATACGCTATGAACGGGTACGCCGCCTGCGTGGACCCAAGTATCATCTGCGCCGCTAAGACCATCGGAGCCACGATCGTCGACCTCGTCACCAACCCCTCGGACCTAGCTGCGGCGAAGCAGGAGTTCGTGGAGCGGACCGGGGGCGGGATAGGCGGCTCCAAGTGGGTCCCCCCATTGCTGCCGAAGGACTTCTACCCACCCATAGACCTTCCCTGGCCGGAGTACGTGACCACGCAGAGGGGATTCGAGTGGTCCCTCACCAAGCCCGGTCCCGAGAAGGAGTACAAGGTCCTCCACGAGGGTATCTAACCCCAACCTTTTTTCCCACTTTTTCTTCGACTATGTGATTAATAACCATCTTCCATATTGGTTAATCTGTGAACCACGTTGGATATTGAGAAGATTAGAGCGGATTTTCCAGCGCTTAAAGAATGGACGTATCTTGACAACTCCTTCGTCGGCCTTATTCCACGTCAGGTGAAAGAGGGATACGACGAGTTCATCGATGAATGGTTGAACCTGGACATCAAGGGGAATAGCACCATCCTCAATGGATGGCTCGGTAAGACCACCAAGCTCCGAGGGATGGTAGCTGACTTCATCGGGGCTATGCCTCACGAGATAGCGTTCACCATGTGCACGGGCGCTGGGATCAACGTCGTGGTCAACGGCATCTCCTGGGAGAAGGGAGACAACGTCGTCTTCCCCGAGTGGGAGCACAACTCTCTGGACACCACGACCCTGAGGCGAAACGGTGTTGAGATCAGGGCATTGGAAACTAAAGACGGGAGAACCGAAACCGCTGACCTGGAGAAGATCGTCGACGACAACACCAAGCTGATCGAGGTAAGCCAAGTCAGCTACGTGAACGGTTTCAGGTTCGACCTGAAAGAAGTCGCAGACATCGCTCACGAACACGGAGCCCGTGTACTCGTCGACGCCACGCAGGCAGTAGGAGCCCTAGTCACCGACGTGAAGAAGGAGGACGTGGACTTCCTCTCAGCCGCCCCCTACAAGTACCTCATGGGCCCCGCAGGGCTCGCGTTCCTCTACGTAAAGGAGGACGCCCTCAGCGAACTGGAGCCAGACAGGATCGGCTGGAAGAACCAGATATGGGAGGGAGACCGCGCAGAGGAGCCCCCGGAGGACAAGGAGAGCGCTGAGAAGTTCGAGTACGGCACGATCCACTTCCAGGGAGTATACGCGCTGGAGA
>CAYONH010000050.1:6975-10914 GCA_964405275.1 uncultured Candidatus Bathyarchaeia archaeon
TTCAGGACCTCCACGAGGACTTCAGGGATGATCTCGACAAGGAACCCCCGCCTCCCCCCGTTGATGTAAATCTTGGGAAGGCTGAGTATCGACTCCTCCACGTAAACGGTGAGCCCCCGTCTTGTCCCGAAGGGCGTGATGCCCCCCACCATGTATCCAGTCAGCCTCTCAGCCGACCTCACGCTGACTGGGCCCACGTTCTTCACACCTAGGAGCCTTGCTAGGCCCTTCGTCGACACCTGCATGTCTCCATGCATAAGGACGATGAAGGGGTTTCCACTCTCGTCCTCCATCACTAAGGTCTTCACCACTTCGTGGGTGGAGACCCCCACCTCTACGGCTGCGGCCTCCGTCACGGCGTCCTTGTCGTACATGTAGTAATGAGGTGTAAACTCGACGCCCGCTTTTCTAAGGGCCAAGACCGCCCGAGTGGACGGGATCTTCTCTCTCACCATATGATGTGCCTCATGTGATCTCGTAGCTGACGTACCAGAAACAGTTGCCGTGGAATATATTTTCTACATCGAATCCGTCGACATGTCTGCTGAATATCGTCTTCAAGTCATCGGCTGAGTGGTAATTTTTTATTATCGTGAACTCACGTCCGTCTTTTAGGGTCCTCTTTTTGTATGTGTCTTCGCTGCCAGCATGTTTCACGAGCTCTCCCCCGACTCCTGGGATGTAGACGTTGTCTGCCATGAAGACCCTGGAGCCCTCCTCGAGGACTCGGTGAAAACCCGTCAGGAAGGAGTCGACTCTCTTCCTCGGGATATGTGAGAACCAGGAGAACGCGAATCCGCCGTCGTAAGATCCGTCGCTGAAGGAGAGGTCGTAAGCGTCCTCCTTCCTGAACGTCACGGGGCAGGCGTACTTCTTCCCTTTGGCCAATCCCATGACCTCCTCGCCAAGGTCCGTAGCCATTATGGACTTTACAGACTGTGAGAGGATCCTGGTCCAGTACCCCGTCCCGCATGCCACCTCCAGGACCCTCCGACCCTCAAGGCTCTCCTTGATGGCCTCCCCCAGAAGCAGCTGCTCCTTCTGCCTGTGAGGGTCCCGCCATTCATATATCTCATCATACTCCTCCGCACGCTCCCTGTAGTACTCGACCAGGTCAGACATACAGATACTAGCGTTGCGTCGATCCTTAAAATTGTCTACATGAGAGCAAAAAATAGACGTTTTCTTTTTATATCGATACAAGTCACATTGCTCTATGAAGGGCGTCGTAGGCGTATATTCTAAGGACAACGCTGTCCAGAAAGCACTGAACATCCTCTACGGTGTCCAGCATCGCGGTCAGGAGAGTTCGGGCATCTCAGCAGCTGGGGACCATTCTCTCCGGACTTGGAACGGACCGGGCCTCGTCTCCAAGGTCCTCCATGAACAGTTCAAGTCCTTCATCCACCCTAACGACTACATAGTCATCGGCTGTGCCTCTGGGGAGAACGCAAAGAACGGTAATCTCCCCCCGGTCGAGTATGAGAACGAACACTACAAGATGGCCCTAGCCCTTGATGGCCACATAACAGACGGAGAGGGTAGGTTCAACGAGAAGGTAGTTGGAGAAAGCCTTCTGGAGAAGCTCAAGGTGAGCACCCCTGACCGAGCGGTGGCGGAGATGATGAAGGAGCTTACAGACAGCTACTTCTCCCTTGTGATGATATTCCTCGACAAGGCCACGGGCAGCAGCGAGCTCTTCGTCGCAAGGGATCGACGAGGCGTCCGCCCCCTCTTCATAGGGCACAACCACGATGAGATATTCGTAGCCTCGGAGTCAGCGCCCCTCGATGTGCTTGAGGCCATGGGGGGACACATCGATAAAAGGTTAGACGTCAAACCCGGCTCTTACATCGTGAAGAGCGACGATAAATTCGAGGAGACGCAGGTGCTGGAGCCCCGTCCCGCTCACTGCGTCTTCGAGTGGGTATACTTCGGTAGGCCTGACTCGGTCATCGAGGGGAAGAACGTCCATTTCGCCAGGAAGAGGCTGGGGCACGCCCTCGTGGAGACGCATCGCCTGAAGGAGGAGTACGGGGTCGATGATAGAAAATTCGGTAACTCAGCCCTCATACCAGTACCAGACTCCGGAAGATCTGTTTGCACAGGGGTCGCCGAGGCCATGGGCGTAACCCATGACGAGGGTGTGATCAAGAACGCCTATCTGGGGCGGACGTACATCATCGACGACCCTGACTTCAGGAAGGTGGCCTCCGACCTCAAGCATAACATCATCAAAGAAACCGTGAACGGAAAACGGGTAATAATCTGCGATGACAGCATCGTCAGAGGGACCGTGAGCGAGTCAGTCGCCAAGAACCTGCGAGAGGCAGGGGCGGTCGAGGTAGATTTCCTCGTCAGCTACGCCCCCATCTACTACCCATGCTTCTCAGATCCACCCGATAAACCTCTGGCAGCAGCCCCCTACAAGGGGAAAACGCTGGAGGAGATCGGAGAACTTGTGGCCTCCAACCTCCCATCCATTGACAAGGTGAGATACAACTCCCCGGATAACGTAATCCGGGCTGTTGGGCTGCCGACGTCTCACCTCTGCATGTTCTGTGTGACCGGTGAGAGTCCCTTCGAAGGGTGAAGGGCTCAGATTATGGAATTAGATATCAGTCACCTCAAACACTACAGATAGAGGGTATTTCCCAATGGACGAGAAGACCATAGGCATACTGGGCGGAATGGGTCCGGAGGCGACAGCTGACCTGTACTACCGCATCATAAGGGCAACTCCTGCTAAGAAGGATCGAGATCATCCACGCACGATCATATACAGCAACACAAAGGTGCCCGACAGGACTGCCGCGATCATCGGAGAGGGCCCGAGCCCATTGGGTGAGATGGTCAAGGCTGGGGCTGCTCTAGAGCAGGCGGGGGCAGATTTCATCATCATGCCCTGCAACACTGCCCACTACTTCATCGATGATCTGAGAGCCAAGCTGGGTATCCCCGTGCTCGACATGATCGAGCTGACCGCCGAGGTGTTCTTAGAAAGGTTACCTGAAGCGGGGAGTGCTGGGCTAATCGCTACAGACGGGACGGTTAAGAGCGGGATATATGAAAGTCGGTTCAGTGACAAGGGCGTGGACATCGTAGTGCCCTCAAGGGAGATGCAGGGCGAGGCGATGGCTGCGATCTACGATCACATCAAAGCAGGTGACCTTCAGGAGGGGCGAGAGATCATCTTACGAGTGGCAGATGAGCTCATCACTAAAGATGTCCAGGCGATTCTGTGTGGCTGCACGGAAGTTTCTCTCGTGCTGAAGGACGGTGACCTTACGATCCCCGTGATTGATCCCCTCCAGGTCCTTGCTGAGCATGTTGTTAACCACGCTCTGGGCCTCCTCTGATGTCCACTGGCAAGTCGTGCCTGGACGCTATTCTCCAGGGGTCACCCGGCTGTACATGATGGTTTCATGTGATATGGCGATGACAGTGAAGTCCGGGCTGGTCCGTAGCCTCTCGAGCGTGTAGCGAGTCCAACTGTCAACTGATGTTAGGTCTAACAAGACGACGTCGCTCCTCCCTATCAGTGAGTCGACGTACTGTTCAATGATCTCAGTCTGTTCAGGGTTGTAGCTCTTCACGGGGATTAGGTACGCGTCGACGCTACACGAAGCGTGTGGGAAGATATGGTTCTGAGTCAGTATTGGGGTGTCCCCCGGGACAAGTCCGAGAACGTCATGGACCCTCGCGATGTCCACTGGGTTGTTGTTCGGCTTGGGGTACCAGAGGAGGTAACCGTAGGAGTTTAGGCGTGCAGAGATGGGGCTGATGGGGCTGACGACTAGGATAGTGAGCGCTGAGGCCATTATCATCCTCCTTGCGAGCCTGTTGGCGTCGACGTCGCGTCTCCCCAGTGCATATGCCAACGAGATGAATATCGAGGGCAGCAGGTAGAGCGCGTAGTGGGAGCCCACCATGTAGTAT
>CAYONH010000051.1:0-9052 GCA_964405275.1 uncultured Candidatus Bathyarchaeia archaeon
CTGCTGAGGAGGATCGAGAGCGAGGTCTCGGGTGAGAGGGCTTGGGACACTGTCTCCAGGATCTCTAGGTTCCACCGCATCCGAGGGGGAGGAGTGGGCTCGGGGTACAACCGATGCGTCGAGTGGCTGGCGGAGGAGCTCGGGAAGGTGAAGGGCCTCGAGGTGAGGGTCGAGAAGTTCGCGACGGACGGCGAGAAGAAGTACATAGGTTGGCTGGCTCCCATAGGGTGGAGGGTAAAAGAGGCGGAGCTCTGGCTTGTCGAGCCGGAGGAGAGGCTTCTGGCCCGGTTCTCGGATATGGCGGTGAGCCTGATGCCCTACTCCAAGGGGGGTGAGGCGGAGTCCGAGGTTGTCTTCGTCGGCGGGGGCAAGAAGGACGAGGACTATGAGGGTGTTGACGTCAAGGGTAAGCTCGTCTTCGCCGTGGGCGGGAACGGGGAGAAGGTGCACAGGGAGGCTGTGATCAAGCGGGGCGCGGCTGGGATCATCGTGGGGCCGACGGGCAGGGCAGATCGGCTGGATTACCCTGACCTCGTTGAGGTAAGCAGGCTTTCGCCTAAGAAGGAGGAGGTGGAGGATGCGGGGTTCGGCTTCGCGCTCTCCCTGAAGCAGGCGCGGGAGCTGGAGTCATACTTCGAGGCTGGGAAGACGGTGCGGATGAGAGCGTGGGTGGACGCTGAGATCATCGAGGGGGAGATGCCCACCATCGACGCCTGGTTCCCGGGGTCGGAGCACCCGGAGCAGGAGGTGATCCTGATGGGCCACCTGGACCACTACAAGCCCGGGGCGAACGACAACGCATCAGGCTGCGCGGGGATGGTGGAGATCATCAGGAATATCGCCTCCATGGTGGAGAATGGCGTCATGGAGCCTCCGAGGAGGACCATACGGTTCCTGTTCCTGCCTGAGCTGCATGGTGCGGCGGCGTACCTGTCGCGGTATCCGGATATCGGGGAGCGGGGCATCGCGGGGATCAACCTCGACATGATCGGCGAGGACTATGGGCTCTGCAAGGCCAACTTCAACCTTACCTGTTCGCCTTACTCGGTTCCGGGGTATATCAACGAGGTCCTGGCGGACCTGCTGCCCTGGCTGGAGGGGGATGTGTTCTACAGTCCCCGGGGGAGCCGGTACAGGTTCAACTACAGGGTTACTCACTTCTCGGGGGGCTCCGACCACGTCCTCTTCGACTACTCGGCGTTCTCGGTGCCGTCGGTGATGCTGGGGCACAGCAACGTCTTCCACCACACCAGCGAGGATACCACCGATACGTGTGACCCCACGGAGCTGAAGAGGATCACAAGTTTGGCGGAGGCGGGGACGCTGTTCCTAGCCAACGCGGGGGACGAGGAGGGGCTGAGGATAGCGAGGAAGGTGGTGAGCCAGGCTCACGTCAGGATGGCTGAGGTCACGGGGAGGTCCCTGAAGCTTCTGCAGGAGAAGGCGTCCACTGAGGGCCTGGAGGAGGCCTACTGGAGCGTGAGGCGGTATCCTGGGCTCCACGCTGAGGTCGAGGCGGCGAACGTCCGCGAGGTCAAGGAGCTCGGTGGGGATGAGGCGGGCAGGCTCATTGAGGGAATGGCTGAGACCCTTTTTGGGCAGGCGGGGAGGGAGATGGAGAGGATTGACTCGTTCTATCGTCTGCTGCTGGAGCAGTATGGACTTGGGGAGAAGCCATACGAGCCCAGCGAGCCCTACGTGAAGGCTGAGTCCTTGGTGCCGAGATGCCTATCTGATGGACCCCTGAGCAGCGCGCTGGAGAACATACGGGAGGAGCTCGGGGATGAGCGGGCTGACTGGTACAGCGAGTATTTCGGTTCTCCCATGACGCGACTCGGCGGGGATGCTTTTGAGATACTGAATCTGGTAGACGGGGAACGCAGTCTCCTGGATATCCGGGACATCGTGTCCTTCGAGTTCAAGGAGACCAGCGTCGAGTACGTCCTCCACTTCGCTGAGGATCTGCGAGAGATGGGGTTGATAGACTACCGCTAAATCCTAATCAATGCACGAAATAATTGGTGCACCTAATAGTGATAATGGGACCATTCACGCACGCGAGTCTTTAGTTTCAACGTCCTAACTTTATCATGTTTGGCGGTCTGCGTGCGCGTCTAGAGCGGATTCTTGTAGATATCGTTTAGGAGCTCCATTGCTTTTTCTGACAGTATTATGTCGTCGTTCCTGCTTCCGTTTTTCAGGATCCCTTCTTTGATTAGGCGTTGCCTCTCTGGTAGCGTTAGGACTTGATAGGGGTCCCATCCTCTCTGAATAAACCTAAGCTTAGTGGAGTTGTAGTGAACCATGTTCTCGAAGTTCTGTTTGTCTACGTCGAAGGACATTACAGCGCATTACAACGGGACGAAATAATAAACGTTCTGGGCAGGTTTACTTATCCTTTAAGTTAACTAGAATCAACGCGGGTTCGAGGAGTACAACGAGTTCACTGGGAAGTTCTGGAAGGAGAGCCACCCTCAGATCACGCGTGAGAGTCAAGGTAATCGATGCCCAACTCTAGGTAACTCCAGCTCGTGTACCCGTCCCACTTCTTGTTTCTATCCAAAACCCATTAAAACCTACTGGGATGGCGAACCTATACTACTTTCAGGGACTCTATCGACTCCCATGTTCGCTTCAGGAACCCCTTCATGGAGCCCAAGAAGAGCAATGGGTTGTGGGTAACCTCGAAGTTAAGCGGTTTCCCGAGGCCATCCAGCCATCCGATGACCCTTTCCCAGTCTACAGTTCCGAACCCGGGGGGCTGATGGTCATCCTTTTTCCCCTTGTTGTCGTGAAGGTGCGTGACTGTGCATATATCCCTGTACTGGAGGAGGTCGTCGAGGTTGTCATGGACGTTGGCGTGTCCCGAGTCGTAGCAGAAGCCCACGAGTTCGGGCTCATAGAGGGTGAAGTAACGCTCTAGGAGGAGGTGATCATCCCTGTGGCAGTTTTCCACTGCGAGGTTGACGCCCAGGTCCTGGCAGAGGCCCTTGACGGCCTCGATGACGTCCAATGATCGTGAGAAGCGCCGCTCGAAGTCGCTTGCGTGGTATCTTGGGGGATGAACTACCACTGCGTCTCCGCCTATGAGGTGGCAGAACTCTATCCGGTTCTCTAGGAGGCTGATGTACTTCCTGTGCGCCTCGTCGTCGAAGGTATCGATGGCGATCCTCTTGGTCGCTGTCCCGTGTACATCGAGGCACTTGAGCCCAGCATTCTCGATGAATCCGTTTAACCTGTGCATCTCATCCCGGGAGTAGAGCTTGTCATCGTTCCAGTTGTCGCACCAGTGAATGTAGTCAAACCCCGTTTCCTTGAAGAGTCTAAATTTTCTCTCGAATCCTGGTCTGAAGGAGTAGTTGAACATGTCAGTGGTGATGCTTAGCCTCAACGCGATCAGGATCTTATAGGGGCTTCCCTTCGTTTAAAATGGAGGAAGCGGCCTACACACGTTCTCTTAAAACGATGAACTGTTTCAGTTTGATGCGCGCGCAATAATTTTTAAACCGTTGAGATTATGACAAGTCTTATCTTAACTATTGAGCCTCGCAGAGAGTAATGACCTCCTCTACAACTAGCCATGCCTCAAGGCTTCCTTTCATAGACTTCGCCAGGGGGGTCGTGATGATCTTCATGGCTTGGGACCACGTCTCGGGATTCTGGAACCCGGGCAAAATGGGCAGTGAAGGTCTGAGGGGCTACTTCCCCTACGTCGCCGATGTCAACCAGTTCTACCTCAGGCTCCTCACCCACGTCTGCGCCCCCGCCTTCATGTTTCTAGCGGGTGCCTCAATGGCCCTCTCCACTCGCAAGCGCCTCAACAGAGGCGAGGATCAGTGGAGCATCAGCAAGAGATTGGCGACGAGGGGCATGATCATGTGGTTGCTGGCCATCTACATCGTAGGCCCCGCCTTCGGGACGGGTCCCCTCTACTTCGGGGTTATGGCTTGCTTCGGGGCCTGCTTCATACTTTGGAGTGTGCTGAGGAGGCTGCCCACACCAGCGATCCTTGTCGGTTCACTTGCTGTCGTTCTCTTCCACCCTTATCTCAACCTTGATTTCATTCGAAACCAAGGCATTGGATTCTACTTGAGGGTCATCCTCCACGAACCGGCGTCGATGCGCGTGCAATGGCCATTCGGCGGCCTATATCCAATTATCCCCTGGATCGGGGTTATGGGGCTGGGCTGGTTGTTCGGGGTGTTAATCTCCTCCCTCAGAGAGGAGCAGATGCGCGGGCTCAAAGTCTCCCTGGGGATTGCGGGGATACTGAGTTGGGTCCTTTTCGTTGCGGTAAGGTGGATGAACGGCTTCGGAGTCCTCGTACCAAGAAGCGGGGACACCCTCGTGGCCTTGCTGTCAGTGTCGAAGTACCCTCCGAGTCTGGCCTTCCTCCTGTTCACCCTGGGGGAGATGTTCCTTATCTTGGCCCTGGGGCTGCACCTCCAAGAATCGAGGTTCATTAAGAATGGGCTAGTCCAGACCGTTCTCCTCTTCGGTAGGACCCCGTTATTCTTCTACATCGCCCACCTGATTCTCTATCGCATCCGCCCTTTCTGGATGGACCAGCCCAGATTCTACGATCTCAACCTCTGGGAGACGGGAGCCTTCTGGATCATCGGCTTGGTGATCCTCCGATGGTTCTGCAGTTACTACCTGGATCTGAAGAACGAGCATCCAAGATCCATACTACAGTACATATGATCCGTTTCGCTCGACCATACTGCGCGCGCGAGGACCTAGCGGGGTTTCACTCTATGATCGGTCTTTAAAATGAAACACATGTACGATTTACGAGGACGGATTGGGTACTCTTATGACAGATATGACCCCCAAGGAGCGGCTCTTCAACGCGCTGAATGACCGGCCAATCGACAGGATACCCACTTTCTGCTCGGGGTGCTCCCAGACCGTCACCGTGGAGAGCATGGAGGCCATCGGGGTCTACTGGCCCGAGGCTCACCGCAACCCCGGGAAGATGGCGGAGCTCTCGGAGTCCACGTATGACCTCACGGGCCTGGAGATCGCCGGAGTCCCCTACTGCCTAAGCATCGAGGCCGAGGCTCTGGGGTGCTACACCGACTTCGGGACTAAGAGGGACAGCATCCCCCAGATAACAGGCACTCCCTACACGGACTTTGATGAGGTCGTGGTCCCGGAGGACCTCCTCACGGCGAAGCGGATCCCCGTTATACTGGAGGCGATCAGCATCCTCAAGGAGCGGGTAGGGGACACCCTCCCCGTGGTCGCCGGGATGACGGGCCCCTTCACCCTCGCAGGCCACCTCAGCGGCATCGAGCCCATGCTCAAAGGCCTCATCCGGAAACCTGACAAGTACATGGGTTTCATCCAACTCGCCGCCGAGATTGGATCCATCTACGGCCAAGCTCTCATGGAGGCTGGCGCCGACGTGGTCTCCATCGCCGACCCCAGCGCCTCCTCGGACATCATCAGCCCCCGGATGTTCAGGGGGATCGTTAAGCCTGCCATCGCCGGGATAGTTGAGGCAATCGGCGGGACTTCTTTCCTTCATATCTGCGGAAACTGCACCCCGATACTCGTGGATATGGCGGAGACCGGGGTCAACTCCATCAGCATCTCCGACAAGGTGGACGCCCGGCAGGCAAAGGGGCTGGTTTCAGGTAAGGCCAAGATCACGGGCAACATCTCCACCACGGTGACACTGCTGCTCAAAGGACCTGAGGACGTGCGGGAGGAGTGCAGGGCGGCCATCGAGGCAGGGGTGGACATCCTGGCGCCTAGCTGCGGCATCTCCCCGGTGACCCCCAACAGGAACATCAGGGCCCTGGTCGAGGCCGCGAGGACCCAGCCGTTACCCTCAGCAGGCGCGCCTTAAATCATCTAGGAACATGTTAGAGTGAGGCCCATGAACGCCTTCGACCGTTTGACCGCCATCCTGAAGGGGAATAGACGAGACGTTGATCGGCTCCCCGCTATGAGCTCCGTGGGGACCTACACCCTAAGCTCCATGGAGGCCCTCGACGCGCACTGGCCTGACGCCCACAGGAACCCCGAGAAGATGGCGAGGCTCGCCGCCGGCCTATCCATGCTCGCGGGCCTCGACAACATCACGGTTCCTTTCGACCTGACCCTCGAGGCCGAGGCCTTCGGCGCATCGGTCAACTTTTTCGAGGGCCAGGTGAAGTGGCCCACGGTGACGGGGTTCATCGTTGATGATGCCTCCGATCTCCGGATCCCCGGAGACCTACTCTCAGCCGGGAGAATCCCCACGGTGCTGAAGGCCCTGGGCATCCTGAGGGAGGAGTACGGCGGGGAGATCCCCGTGATCGCGTACGTCAACGCTCCCTTCACGAGCATCGGGAGCTACCTTGTGGAGCCCAGCGAGTTTCTCAAGTGGATCAAAAGGGCCCCGGAGAAGGTCACCCAGCTCTGCGACGAGATGTACCCCCGTTATGCCGAGGTCGCGAACGCTTTCGCCGAGGCCGGAGCCGACATCATCACATTCAGGGAGGAGGGTGCCTCCCTTGACAGCATCTCCCCCCGCCACTTCGACGATCTCATCAAGCCCTACCTGAAGAAGATGGTGGCCCTCACCAGGGCTCCCAGGATCATCCACATCTGCGGCCAGTGCGTCAGCGGCGACCTGGAAATCATCACCGGGATGATAGAGTGCGGAGCCGAGGCTATCACCATCGGGGAGACCACCTCGATGCGGACAGCGAAGGAGATCGCCGACCGGGTAAAATCTGGTTACCCCATAGGAGGAAACGTCAGCGCCTACAACGTCATACACAATGGCCCCGTTGAACGAATCAGGGACCACGTCAGGGTTGCAATCGAGGAGGGGGCGGACATGGTGGCCCCGGGATGCGACTTCTGGCTCGAGACCCCCACGGAGCACGTGAAGGCGTTCGTCGACGCGGTGAAGGAGTACGGGAAATCGCCGTATGGGAGATGATGGATGTGTTCAAGTTTGAGACCCCCCAGAAGATCTACGAGATCGGGGGAAAAAGGATCGGAGGACAGCCGGGGGAGCTCCCAGCAACCCTCATCGGATCCATCTTCTACCAGGGCCACAAGATCGTGGAGGACCCCAAGAAGGGAATCTTCGACAGGGTCCGGGCGGAGGAGCTCATTGAGAAGCAGGACGAGCTCTCCGATCTCACCGGGAACCCCTGCATGCTGGACGTTGTCTGCACATCAATCGAGGCGGCCAGGAGCTACATCGACTTCGTCTCCGAGGCCACCGAGGCACCCATCCTCCTAGATGCCTACCCCAAGGTCCGCCTGGAGGCCCTAGAGTACGTCACGGAGATAGGGCTCACCAACAGGATAGTCTACAACAGCATCTACTCCCCCAGTGAGGCCGAGGTCGACGCCATCAGAGACTCGGGTATAGAGGCCGCGATACTCCTCGCCTACAACGTCGAGGACAGGACCACCGAGGGCGTGCTCTCACTCCTGAGGGGAACCGATGAGAGTCCGGGGCTCCTCGAGGTCTCCGAGAGGGCCGGCATCACCAAGCCCCTGGTGGACACCACAATCTTCACATATATCCCCAGCATCGGCATTGGGGCCAGGGCGATTCTCAGGGTGAAGGAGGAGCTTGGGCTGCCTGCCGGAGGTGCTCCGGGGAACGCCACTGCGGTCTGGAAACAGCCAGAGGAATGGGGGCCGGACGTAGCTAAGGTCAACTACGTGGCCCTCCAGGTGGTCCCCCTAGCCCTGGGAGCTAACTTTCTCCTCTACGGAGTCATCGAGGCTGCTCCCTGGATCTTCCCGGCGTGCGCCGCCGTCGACGCCATGATCGCATCCACCGCCCAGATCGAGCATGATATAGAGACCCTGACCGACGAGCACCCCCTCTATAAGCTGTTCCCGGAGTTCGTCGAGAAGATCGAGAAAGCCCGGGGAGCTTGACCGATACGCATACAACCAATCATGGTACTGTGATCCATTATGCCCTCGTCGTATGATCGGTTCATGGCGGTCCTGGAAGGGAGGCCAGGGGATGCCGACAGGATCCCGTGTGTCAATACCACCAGCGTTGCCACCCTCGGGTTCATGGATGCCTACGACGCCCACTGGCCCGCCGCCCACCACGACCCCGGGAAGATGGCGAGGCTGGGCTCCGCAGCCCACAGGCTCTGCGGCCTCGACAACGTCTCGGTCCCCTTCTGCATGACCGTGGAGGCCGAGGTGTTCGGTTCCGCGATCGATTTCCACGAGGGCTCGGTCAGATGGCCTTCGATAAGGGAGTTTCAGATCACCGAGCCATCCGAATTGGAGATCCCCGAGGACGTCTCGGAGGCCGGGAGGGTCCCCGTGGTCGTCGAGGCGATCCGTCTTCTCAAGGAGGAGTTCGGGGGGGTCGTCCCGGTGAACGCGTACCTGGCCCCGCCGTTCACGAGCATCAGCAGCTACCTCGTGGACAGCATCTCCTTCCTGAAGTGGCTGAGGCGGTCCCCTGAGACCGTCCACGAGTTCTGCAGGGCCACCCTCGACACCTACGTGGAGATCGCGAACCTCTACGAGGAGGCCGGGGCCGATGTGATCACCCTCCACGAGATGGGGGCCTCCACGGACATCATCTCCCCCACACACTTCGACGAGTTCGTGAAGCCCTACCTCAGCGAGATAACCAGACGGGTAAAGACGCCCACAGTGCTGAACATCTGCGGATCAACCATGACGATCCTCGAGTCCATGATGGACTGCGGCGCAACGGCGATCGCGGTGGACGAGAGAACTCCCATCCACGACGCTAGGAGAATAGTCGACGACAAGTGGCCTGGGTATCCCATTATCGGCAACATCCCTGCTTATGATGTGATTCACGCTGGGCCCGTCGAGAGGATCGGAGAAGCCGTCGAATGCGCAGTTAGGGATGGAGTTGACATGGTGGCTCCCGGATGCGACTTCTGGCTCGAGACCCCGACCGACAACATCAGGGCCTTCGTCGATGCTGTGGTCAAACACGTGAAGACGTGAAGCAAATCATTTTATCCGGTATACAGATAATAGTACCATCTCCACCGAAAAACGGTCTGATATACATGAGCGAGAGCAC
>CAYONH010000051.1:9152-10858 GCA_964405275.1 uncultured Candidatus Bathyarchaeia archaeon
CGGACCGAGAGCGAGATGAAGCACCTCTCCGAGGACGAGGTCCAAGCAGGGATAAGGCTCGCATGCCAGACTCGCCTGGGGGAGTCCACGGTCATCTACGTGCC
The DNA here is from genome assembly GCA_964405275.1 of uncultured Candidatus Bathyarchaeia archaeon. Lineage (GTDB taxonomy): Archaea > Thermoproteota > Bathyarchaeia > TCS64 > TCS64 > BS750m-G28. The sequence continues at coordinate 9,257 of CAYONH010000051.1, forward strand.
TCTGAGGAGCAGGGTGGGCAGCCAGAGGCTCCAGACGGAGGGCCTAGATGTCCCCGTGGAGCCGAACCCCCTCGTACGGAAGTACAGGGTGACCATGCCCAAGCCCCAGCTCCAGGACTCCAGAGCCGATGAGGATAGGCTCCTGGCAGCATTGACCGAGCAGTACGGACTGCCGGAGCCAGGGATCGACTTCGACGTATACCGGAACCTCCCAGTCACTCTTCGCGAGGCAGACTGGGAGGCCACCGCCGTGGTCTGGGGGAACCGGATCATCGCCCTTGAACCCGGGGACACGTCGGACCGATGCTATGGTCTCGCAGTGGACGTGGGGACCACCAAGATCGCCGGATTCCTACTGGACCTCAGGTCGGGTGCTGTCGTCGGTGTCGCCGCCCGGATGAACCCTCAGATTCCCTTCGGGGAGGACATCATGTCCCGGGTTACCCGAGTCATGATGGGGGGATGGGACGCCGTCCACGAGCTCCAGGGAGCCGTGATATCGGGGGTCAACGAGATCATCGAGGAGTGCTGCGAGAAGGCCGACGTGAAGCCCGAGGAGATCTACGAGCTCAACTTCGTGGGGAACACTGTGATGCAGCTCCTCTTCCTCGGAGTCTGGCCCCGACACGTCGCATTCGCCCCCTACACCCCCGCCGGCAGGAGAGGGGTCGACGTCAAGGCCTCCACCCTAGGCCTCCGAGCCCACCCGGGAGCCAACGCCCACCACCTCCCCGTTATAGGGGGCTTCGTGGGGGCTGACAACGTCGCAGTGGTTCTAGCGTCAAAGATGCTGGAGTCCGACGAGATGGTAATGGCCATCGACGTGGGCACCAACACGGAGATCGACCTCGGGAACAAAGACTTGGTCATGGCGGACTCCTGCGCCTCGGGGCCCGCCTTCGAGGGGATGGAGATAAAGTTCGGGATGCGGGCCACCACCGGCTCCATTGAGAAGATCAGCATTGATCCCGACACTTTCGATGTCTACTACAGGACCATCGGGGATGCGCCGCCCATTGGAATCTGCGGCTCCGGGCTCGTGGACGCCCCCGCGGAGTTCCTTAAGACGGGCCTCATCATGCCCCGTGGGAACTTCGTCACTGAGATGACCGAGAGGACGGACAGGCTCAGGAAGGGCCCCAACGGCTGGGAGTTCGTGATCGCCTGGAAGAAGGAGACCGAGATCGACACGGACATCGTGATCACCCTCGGAGACATCAGGGAGCTCCAGAAGGCGAAGGGCGCCATCCACACCGGCGCAGACCTCCTGATGCAGAGGATGGGGGTCACCGATGAAAGCCTCAGCAGGCTCGTGGTCGCCGGTGCCTTCGGCAACTACATCGACCCCGAGAACGCTCGCATCATAGGGATGTACCCCGAGATACCCTTGGAGCGTATCGAGTTCGCCGGGAACCTCGCGGGGACGGGGGCCAGGATGACCCTGATGTCCGCCGAGATGAGGGAGTACGCCGAGGAGATCAGCTCCAAGGTCAAGTACTACGAGCTCGCGGCGGACAAGGACTTCCAGAAGGAGTACATCAACTCCCTCTACTTCCCCCACGCCGACCTGTCGAAATACCCCGAGACCGTGGAGCTCCTCAG
>CAYONH010000052.1:0-10550 GCA_964405275.1 uncultured Candidatus Bathyarchaeia archaeon
TTACGCTCCCAAACTTTGACTCCAATACAACATTGTAGGAGGGTTTGAATATGCTCGTGTTAGTAAGAATGAATTGGAAGATAAGAACTACTGCAAGGATGACGACAACTGCAGGGATTATTATGTGTTTTCGCGTTCTTTTTCTAGTATAATGACGTATATTTTCCATTCACAGCGTCTCTTTTTGCGCGCACTCACATGCAAAGTAAGATCCAATTCTTTATATTTTTTATTAATTTAAGCTGAATCTCTGAATTGAGGTCCTTAAATGAGTCATGACATACCACCTGCGCGCGCTATAAAGTCTGAAGGATACAAGTCATTCGTGTCTAATACTATTATGAACATTATCACTGTGAATATTGGATGGTTTTTTATGTAAACCACCTGTGCGTGCGTAAACAAAGAATGGTTCATGTAAGATAGTACGTCTGCGCGCGCGAAACAGAGAAGTTTGTATTAGGCTCGAATAGACAGGTAATCCGGATGCTGTTCAGTGATTCTACGTGGCGGACTTGACGTTGCACTCTGTGATGTACTGGGCGTTCATGGTGAACAGGGAGATGCTCACCGTCGTCCCGATGTCCTGCACCTGAACGTTGTCAGGCCCCTTGATGTAGAGAATCATGTCCCGCCCCGACGAGAGGGGCAGATCCGATGACCCCTGGGTGTACTGCCTGCCGTCGATGGTGGGGCTCCCCGTGAGGTTGTCGTAGTGGGTCACGTTGAAGGCGTCCGACACGCTGGTTCCCTCGGCCACCCTGAAGAACCAGACGGTGGTCCAGGCCTGCTCGACGCCCCTCACCTCGATCTTGTCGATGAGGAGGTCCTTGCCGCCCAGGTTCTGGATCATCACCGCTCCCACGGCCCCCGAGCTGTTCACCCAGATCTCCTGCTTCGTCAGCCTCACGTCCTCGGTCTGGAGCCTGACGGAGACGATGTTGAGGGAGTAGTAGATGGCGACGCCCGAGAGTAGAATTGAGAACGCCAGGAGCATAAGGGTCGTGACGACCTGCGCAAGACCCTTCCTACTATTACACCTGCCGGATCGCAATGTCTAACCCAGTCCCTTCCTTATGCCGTAAACCTATATCGATGTGTGTGTAGGGCTGGTCTACATCATCCATAACCGGGAAATCGTGGTTCATCTCCGTAAATACTGTGTTTTCCCTGATCTGCGCTGTTTTTCCCGGGGCAGGATGTAGAATTAAAATACCACGTGCATTTAATCATCTAGCATCTAGGCGGGTATAATCATGGAGTATGACAAGATCCTTGAGGATCTCCTGGGCAGGAAGGAGTTCCTCGTCGTGGGCAAGAGCATCATCAGGACCGACGCCCTCGACAAGGCCCTCGGCAGGGCGAAGTTCACCTCAGACTACATCCAGCCGGGGACCGTCGTCGTGAAGGAGGTCTACAGCACCCATCCCCACGCCCTAATCAAGCGCGTGGACACATCGGCGGCCCTGGAGTTACCCGGGGTCCTGGCGGTCTACACCGGCTCCGACGTCCCGGGGGAGAACCAGATAGGCTACGCCATGCCCGACCAGCCCTTCCTCTGCGACGAGAAGGTCCACTTCATAGGGGACCCCATCGCCATCGTCTGCGCCGAGGACGAGTACGCCGCGCAGGAGGCACGGGACGCCGTCGTGGTGGAGTACGATCCCCTCCCGGCGAACTTCACAATAGACGAGACCCTCGCGAAGGATGCCATCCACATCCACGAGGGCGGGAACATCGCCCTCACAAGCCGGATAAGGAAGGGCGACGTGGAGAAGGGCTTCTCGGAGGCGAAGGTCGAGGTCGAGGGGACCTACGAGACACCCTATCAGGACCACGCCTACATCGAGCCCGACGTCGCATACGCCTTCCCCGAGGGCGCGGGCAAGGTCACCGTCATCGGCGCCATGCAGAGCCCCTTCCTCGTGAGGGAGAAGGTTGCGGGCGTCCTGGGGTGGAACCTCAACCAGGTCAGGGTCATCCAGGCCCTCACGGGAGGAGCATTCGGGGGGAAGGACGACACCGGCCCCCTGGTTTCCGCCAAAGCGGCCATGGCCGCGGTGAAGCTGGGTAGACCCGCCGCCCTCGTCTACGACCGCTTCGAGGTCACCGCCTACACTCCCAAGAGGTTCCCCTCCCGCATCCACCTCCGGACCGGGGTCGACAAGGACGGGATGCTCACCGCCACCAAGGTGGACATCAAGCTCGACTGCGGGGCCTTCGCCAACAGGGCGCCCTACTGGCTCTGGAGGCAGACGGTCCACGCCACTGGTCCCTACGAAGTCCCCAATGTTCACGTCGACGGCACGGCCGTCTATACGAACAAGGTGTTCGGCGGGAGCTACAGGGGCTTCGGGAACCTCGCGGTCCACTTCGCCGTCGACTCCCACATGGACAGGCTGGCGAATGAACTCGGCATGGACCCCGTCGAGCTGCGGCTGAGGAACGTCCTCACCGTGGGGAAGAGGACCGCCTCCAACCAGCTCCTGGACCACTCCGTGGGGATAGAGGAGTGCATCAGGGGCGTCGCCGAGGCCAGCGACTGGGCGGAGATAAGGAAGCCCAGGAGGAAAGGGAACAAGGTGAGGGGCGTCGGCATCGGCACCGCCCACCACGGCATCAGCACCAGCCGGGGGGCACCCGACTGGTCAGCCGCATCAGTCATCCTCAACGAGGACGGATCATTCACCTACAGGACGAGCATATGCGAACTCGGCCAGGGCACGCCCATCGGCCACGCCAAGATAGTCGCCGAGATAGTCGGCGCGAAGATGGAGGCGTTCCACATCGAGATCCCGGACACAGACACCATGGCCAACGCCAGGCCCACCCACGGTAGCAGGGGCCTCGCCCTGGGCGGCACGGCCGCGGCGGACGCGGCCCTCAAACTGAGGGAGCAGATGGTCAACGTCGCGGCGACCCTGTTCGAATGCGAGAAGGACAGGGTCGATCTGAGGGACAGCGTGGCCTCCTGCAAGGACGACCCCTCGAAGAAGATGGCCTTCAAGGAGCTTGCCCGAGAGATGTACGTCAGGGGCGCCAACCCCGCCGCGTACGGGTTCTTCACGCCCCCTCGGAGGTTCTTTGACCCTGAGACGGGGCTCGGGGTGAGCTATCCGGCGTACACATTCGCTGCCACGGTCTGCGAGGTCGAGGTGGACCTTGAGACGGGGCAGGTGGAGATAGTGAAGATCTGGCCCGCCATGGACGTGGGGAAGGCCATTGACCCCCTGCTCATAGACGGTCAGATCCACGGCGCCATCAGCCACGGCATTGGCATCGCCCTCATGGAGAGCATACGCCTCGACGCCGGGGAGGTCATCAACTCTAACCTCACGGACTACGTGATACCCTCCTCCATGGACACCCCCGAGGTCGCAGAGAGCATCCTAGTGGAGAAGCCCTACAGGCACTCAGCCTTCGGGGCGAAGGGGGTAGGCGAGCCCGCCATCATCTCCATCGTACCAGCCATCTCCAACGCCATCTACCACGCCACGGGCGTCAGCTTCGACACCATCCCGATCACGGCGGAGCGGCTCCACGCCGCCCTCAGGAGGGGTGAACGATGAACCTGATACCCAACGTGGAGATCCACAGTCCCAAGAGCCTGGAGGAGGCCCTAAGGTACGTCAAGGAGCTCCCGGACTCCAAGCCCATCGCCGGGGGCACCGACCTCATCATCGACCTCAGGGAGGGCGCCTGCGAGGCGAGGAACCTCGTCGACCTCACCCAAGTAAAGGAGCTGGACTATGTAAGGGAGTCCGACGGCAGGATACGCATAGGGGCCATGTCCCACCATTCCGACCTCGTAGCATCCGACCTCATCAAATCGAAGGCTCCAGTCCTCAGCGAGGCGGCAAACCTCGTGGGCAGCGTCCAGATTAGGAACCTGGGAACGGTCGGCGGAAACGTCTGCAACGCTTCGCCTGGAGCGGACACCGCGACTCCGCTGCTATCACTCGGTGCCGAGGCTAAGATCGTCTCATCCGAGGGTGAGAGAACCATCCCCCTGAGCGAGTTCTTCACCGGGCCCAAGAGGACGGCCCTGAAGGCGGGGGAGCTCCTCACTGAGCTCAGCTTCCCAACGCCCCCGAAGGGCTCCGGTGGGGCCTTCCAAAAGCTTGGTAGGAGGAAGGGATGCACTCTCAGCCTCATCAACACAGCGGTCTACATCGAGATCGATGGAGGCATATGCAAGGAGGCGAGGGTGGCCGTCGGGGCCTGCGCGCCGACGCCTGTGAGGATCCCGGACGTCGAGGACGTCTTGAAGGGCAAGAAGATCGACTCAGCGGTCATCGACGAGGTCTCCTCAGCCTGCTATGGCCTCGTGCAGCCCTCGCAGCGCGCCCACTCTAGGGCATCAGAGGGGTACCGCCGGGAGATGAGCTGCGTCCTCATGAAGAGAGCGCTGACGACCGCTCTGGAGAGGGCTGGAGGGAACAAGTGATGAACGTAAGTTTCGTGTTGAACGGAAAAGCCGTAGTGGTCGAGGCGCCTGATAACAGGTCCCTCCTCGACCTACTCAGGGACGACCTCGGGGTCAAGAGCGTCAAGAAGGGATGTGAGAACGGAGAGTGCGGAGCCTGCACAGTGCTTCTGGACGGCTCCCCCGTAACCTCCTGCCTCGTGCTGTCTCCAATGGTCGAGGGGAAGGCAGTGACCACCGTCGACGGCCTGGAGGACGATCCCTTCATGGTGAAGCTGAGGCAGGCATTCCTAGAGGACGGAGCCATCCAGTGTGGATTCTGCACCCCCGGGATGCTCATATCATCCTACGCCCTGCTGAAGAGAAACCCGAAGCCCACCGCCGACGAGGTCAAGAAGGCCATCGAGGGGAACCTCTGCCGCTGCACGGGATATGTGAATATCATCAAGGCCATCCTCCACGCGTCCGAGAGGATCTGACCCCTTTCCCTTCAACTCCTTTTTAAATCTCCATGCGGGGCATACTACCCGATACTCATGAAGAAGCAGGTTGTACTCACGGTAGCCGAGTCTAAACGGCTTATCGCCAAGGGCGTCGCGGCGCTCCCCCAGATCCAGAAGGCCATGAAGGAGGGGATGCTCGTCGTCGCCACAGGCACCACGAACGCCTACGTCCTCCAGGAGCTCTGGGGGAAGAAGTTCGACCTCAGGCGCTACAGGAGCGGCACGACCACCCCGAAGGAGCCCGACAGGCTCCCCGAGGAGCGGGGAGAGCCCATTCCGGACGTCGTCTTCAGGAAGGGCGAGGTCGCGAAGGAGCTTAACAGATATGACGCCGTGGAGCACATGGGCAAGGGCGACATCTACATCAAGGGAGCCAATGCCCTCGACTATGCTGGGGGCATGGCGGGCGTCCTCATTGGCAGCCCCATCGGCGGCACCGTCGGTCGCGTCCTGGGGAACATCATCGGGAAGAAGATAGAGCTCATAATCCCCATCGGCCTTGAGAAGCTGGTCTACACGGACATCAACGAGCTCCACTGGATCGCCGGCACCGACGACTCCGAGGGACCCAGCCTATGGCCCCTAACGGGCACCATAATCACCGAGATAGAGGCCCTGGGCATCCTGACGGGGGTCGACGCCTACCTATATGCCGCCGGAGGGGTCGCGGGCGCGGAGGGAGCTGTACGGCTGCTCCTGGACGGCACGGACGACGAGGTCGAGGAAGCCCTGAAGTTCGTTGAGAGCTTAAAGGGCGAGCCCCGCTACCTCCTCTAACCTTTTTCCTTACACCAACCTTTAGTTTCATCCCGAAGTTTTTATCAACCCATGGCTCCCACTTGTAAAGATATCAGATGGTTAAGAGAGCACTTATAATGGGCGCCGCTGGCAGGGACTTCCACAACTTCAACTCCTACTTCCGCGACAACCCCGACTACGAGGTCGTCGCCTTCACCGCGGCCCAGATCACCGATCTCGACGAGGCGGCAGAGATCGAGAAGAGGGTCTACCCGCCGGCTCTGGCGGGGGACCGCTACCCCGAGGGGATCAGGATCTACCCCGAGAGCATGCTCGAGGCCCTCATCGTGGAGCTCGACGTCGACGAGGTGGTCTTCTCCTACAGCGACGTCTCCCACGGCTACGTCATGGACGAGGCCTCTAGGGTCCTCTCATCCGGGGCTAGCTTCGTTCTCCTGGGCACCAAGGCGACCATGCTGAGGTCCCAGAGGCCGGTCATCTCGGTCTGCGCCACCCGCACGGGAAGCGGGAAGAGCCCCACCTCCCGCTGGCTCCTCGATAAGATCAAGGAGAGGGGGCATCGCGTTGTGGTGATCCGCCATCCGATGCCCTACGGTGTTCTGGAGAGGCAGAGGGTCCAGAGGTTCGAGACCCTGGAGGACCTGGACCTCCATGACTGCACCATCGAGGAGAGGGAGGACTACGAGCCCCACATAGAGAGGGGCGCCATCGTCTTCGCCGGGGTGGACTACGGGGATATCCTGAGGGAGGCCGAGAAGGAGGCCGACGTCATCGTCTGGGACGGCGGGAACAACGACTTCCCCTTCTACCATCCGGACCTCCACATAGTCCTCGTCGACCCCCACAGGGCGGGCGACGAGCTCAACTACTACCCCGGGGAGACGAACCTGAGGATGGCCGATATCGCCGTCGTGAGCAAGGTGAACACCGCCGAGCCCCAGGACATCGAGGCCGTAGAGGCCAACATACGCGAGGTCAACCCGGGGGCGGAGATCGTCAGGGCCAACATCGTCATCACCGCCGAGGACGAGGCAGCCATCAGGGGAAAGAGCGTGCTTGTGGTCGAGGACGGCCCCACTGTCACCCACGGCGGGATGAGCTACGGGGCCGCCACCATCAAGGCCAACGAGCTGGGGGCGACCATCGTGGACCCCCGCCCCTATGCCGTGGGCTCCATCAAGGCCATATTCGGGCAGTACCCCCACCTGGAGAGGGTCCTCCCCGCTGTGGGGTACAGCGACAAACAGATGGGGGAGCTCAACGCGGTCATCAACGCGACCCCGTGCGACCTCGTCCTCCTGGGCACTCCCACGGACATCCGACGGTACCTTGAAGTGGACAAGCCCGTGGTGCGGGTGAGGTACGAGTTCGAGGAGGTCGTCCCTGGCCAGATCGAGGAGGCGGTCTTCCGCCGCCTAGACCTCTGACTCTACATAGAACACTGGGGAGAGCCTTTTTCTACCCGATTCGAGGCCGCTCCACGTCTGTCTCCACCCTGACGCCCCTGCTCCTCTCGAACCTCACCGTCACCGACCTGAAGAGGGCCTCGAAGATCCTGATCTTGCCGTAGCGCTTCTCCCTGAGGAGCCCCATCCCCGAGAGGGCCTCCAGGTGGCGCTCGACGCTGGTGTAGTTCATCCCCGTCCTGCGCCCCACCTCGCTGATGTTGAGCTCCCCGCTCTCGGCGAGGACCTTGAGGACCCGGATGCGCCCCCTGGAGCCCAGGAGCTCCTCGGCCCCTATCTCAGCCTTCCTCAAGGACGCGTGTCACCTCCTGCTCAAGGCTCTCAGCGGGTATCTTCATGAGGCTGATGAGCTGGGTGCGCCCCCTCTCAGAGGCGTCCAGCTTCGTGGAGACGGCGTCGAGGGCGCTGAGGCGGTTCAGGTACTTCCAGTACTGGGTGTGGCCCCGGGGCTGCTCCCCGGCCTCCTCGCAGGCCACCTGGTAGGCGAGCTCCGCCTCGCCGGTGGTGGCGTGGGGCTCAGTGCTGTGCCTGAAGTGGCGGGCGATGCCCAGGAGGGCGAGGAGCTCGTGGCGGCTCAGCTGCCTCAGGTCCCCTGGGCTGATGACGCTGAAGAGGGTGGAGGCCGCCTTCCTGACGTGCTCGGGGTGGACCTCCTGGGAGTAGTCGGTGTCGGCGTACCTCCCCGCCGTGAGGAGGAGGTCGATGCCGTACCTGGCGTCCCCGCTCTCCGAGGCGGCGAGGTCGGCCATGAAGCCTATTATCTCCTCCGATATGGCGCCCGGCCTGTAGGCCATCTCGGCCCGGCTGAGGAGGATGTCGGCGAGCTGGGGCTGGGTGTACTCTGACATCCTGATGATGTTCCGCTGGAGGGTGCTCAGGGTGCTCCTGTCCAGGCCTTGGAACGCCTCGGCGTCCTTGGAGATGCAGATTAGGCTGAGCCTCCTGGGGCCCTCGAGCCGCTCCTCCTGCACCCGGCTGAGGTTGTAGATGGCGTCGCCCCCCTCCTTCTCTATGAGGGCGTCCACCTCGTCGAGGCCGAGGACCAGCTGGAGGTCGTCCTCGTCGAGGATGCGCATCAGTGTGGCCAGGAGCTCGTCGGCTGAGAAGCCCCTGTCGGGGAAGTTGGGCCGGAGCCTCCTGACCGCCCTGTTGAGGGCCATGAAGAGGCTGCCCCTGACCTCCCGGCAGTTGACGTGGATGTACTTGGCCTTCACCCTGCGCCTCTTCGCCTCCTCCTCCAGGTCCCTGCCGAACCTCTGGGCGAGGGCGGTCTTGCCGCTGCCGACGCCGCCGATGATGACGGCCCTCTGGCTCATCTCATAGGGGGTGTCGATTATGAAGCGGAATATGTTGTTGAGGAAGCGGAGCTCGGGCTCCCTGTGGAGGAGCCTGGGTGGTATGTGGTTGATGTCCAGGACTGTGTCGTCTACGAAGACGCTCCTCTGGCTCATAGAATCCCCGCGTGGTCATTCCCCATCCATGATTTATGCTTTTTGTCCGTTCGAACTTACATGTTGTGGAGAGGTGGGTGAAAGTGGGTCCTCCCCGGGAAAACCTATATCCCAACCAGTGGATTATTAACCGAGGCCTATGCCAGCCGCAAGAAAGCTCCCGACGGGTAAGGTCCCCTCGGATGTGCTCAGAAGGGTCGTCTTCCCGTACCTCGGCGCCAAGTCAGACCGAGTCCTCCAGGGGCCCGGCGTCGGCGAGGACGCAGCGGTGATAGACATGGGCGACAGGGTCATCATCGCCAAGGCTAACCCCATCACAGGCGCCGAGGCCAAGATCGGATGGCTGGCGGTGCACATCAACGCCAACGACGTCGCCGCATGCGGTGCCAGACCCCAGTGGTTCCTATCCGTAGTCCTCCTCCCCGAGGGTGCCGACGAGTCCCTGCTTGAGGGTATCATGAAGGACATCCACGGGGCGTGCAGCGACCTGGGGATCAGCCTCATCGGAGGCCACACGGAGTCCACTCCGGGCCTGGACAAGCCCATCATCGCGGGGTTCATGATGGGCGAGGTCTCCAAGGACGAGTTCGTGACGACCGGGGGCGCGAGGCCCGGCGATCTGGTGATCATGACCAAGGGGGCTGGCATAGAGGGCACCGGCATCCTTGCAACGGATCTCTCTGAGAAGCTGTTGCCTGATGTTGGTCGGGATGTCCTTGAGAGGGCCACAGAGCTATTGAAGAAGATAAGCGTGGTCCAGGAGGCCCTGACGGCGGTCGACGTCGGGGGCGTCCACTCCCTCCACACGCCGACGGAGGGGGGCGTCATGAACGGCATATGGGAGATGGCTGAGGCCGCGGACGCAGGAGTGATAATCGAGGAGTCCGCTATACCCCAGGCGGATGAGACCCGGGTGATCTGCGAGGCGCTTGGCGTCGATCCCCTGAGGCTCCTCGCGTCTGGAGCCCTCCTGATAGTTGTCGATCCAGATAAAGCCGGTGAGCTGGTCTCCGTGCTGGGCGAGTCCGGGGTGGTTGCCTCGGTCATCGGCGAGATACGCCCCCCCGAGGAGGGGAGGCATCTCGTGACGAGCGATGGAGAGAGAACACCCATCGAGGCAGTGGCCCAGGACGAGCTGTACAGAATCCTGGATGCATATGGTAGCAAGGATCAATAGGTTGGTCAGGAAAGTGGAGGTTAGCTCCCGGTCTTCTCCTTCAGCCAGCCCGTCACCTCGTCCAAAGTCGATGCGAGGGACGGCACCATAGATCTGTACGGTGAAAGCTGCTGGGTTATGGAGTTGGCGATGTCCATGGCCTCGTCCAGGTTCTCCGAGGTGGGCTCTCCGATCAGCTCCTGAAGCCTGGACATTGCGTTGATTGCGTCGTCGACCATCTGACCGTATCCCCGGTAGCCTTCAATGAAGGATTTGGCCGACTGAATCTTATCTATAATCTCTTGGTTCTCCAATATCGATCACGACTGCTCAAGACTGGATTCCATCCCCAATATGTGGTTTTCCTTCACCTGTGAAAGGGTCCCGTTGCTCCACATTTAATGGACTAAGACTTGGATTACATCAGCATACAGGAACTGTCTCAAAATAAGAAGTACCTATCCTCAGAGGACCACTCTATATAATATCCGAGGCACAATTACAGTTAGATGTCTTCCGCCGTTAGGGCCGCCCGCCTGCTCATGGAGATCGAGCCCGGGGAGTTCCGGATCCTCCAGGCCATCGAGCTGGGCATGTCGAAGTACAGCTTCGTCCCCCTGAAGGAGGTGGTAAAGTACTCTGGGCTGAAGGAGGGCGAGGTGGTGTTCAGGCTCAGAGAGCTTGACAGGAAGGAGCTCCTGTACCGGCAGCCTGAGCCCTACCCTGGGTACATACTCAACTACACGGCGTACGACTGCCTCGCCCTCAACGCCCTGGCGAAGGCCGACC
>CAYONH010000053.1:0-10485 GCA_964405275.1 uncultured Candidatus Bathyarchaeia archaeon
ACCTCGCCCATTAGCCTATCACTTGCTTCCTATGGAGGACCTGGCGCCGCAGGCGTCGCACTGGAGGAAGAAGAGGCGCTTTTCCCTGACGATCTTGGAGTCCGGTCGCTTGCAGACGGGGCAGATGACGTACTTGTTGGTGTAGACCTCCAGGAGGTTCCTGATGGAGTCCTCCCTGAACCTGCCCTGGAAGATGGCCCTCGTCCCGTCGAACCTAGGGAGGGTCGCCATCTCCCCGGAGAGGAACTTGAGGAGGTGCTGGGGGTCCCGGTTGAGCTCGTCCGCGATCTCCTTGAAGTTCATGATGACGGTCCTCCTCCCCGCCCTCCTGAGGATGGGCCTGGGCACTGTCCACCTCTCGTATGTCTCCACCAGATCGGGGAGCTTTTCGTAGGCCCTGTCGAGGATCGTCTTATAGTCCTTCTCCAACGCAATCACTATCCGTAGGTTTCTACCCTAATATCGTCCCTCCGCATGAGGGCATCACCTGTATCGTCCATGGGGGTTCAAAAAGGTTTCCGGGCTCTCCCTCGGGTCACCTGGCCCATGTGTTGAGCACGAAGGCGCCTACGAGGAGGACCACGATCCCACCGAAGACGAGCATGTTGCCTATGTTCCGGAGGATGGGCACCCGGGCCCCCAGCTTGACGTCCACGTCGACCCCCGCTGAGCCGTCGGCGTTCATGACCAAGACCCAGTAGCTCCCGGAGAGGGGCTCCCAGTTCAGTTCCTGGGCCCCTGAACCCACGCTCACGGCCTCCCAGGAGCTGATGACGACTGGAGCCACCTCCGGGGCTCCTCCCCCGTGACGTGAGTAGGATATGTCGGGCTCATCCCTGGTCCAGGGGTCATAGGACCATGAGAGCCTCAAGAGCTCGTCGTACTCCACGCCTTCGAGGTAGTTCTCTGCCTGGGATTCGTGGGCGATGGCTATCAGGATCTCTCCTGAGGGGTCGTTGCTCTCTACGACGAACTTCAGGGTGACTATCTCAGATACTCCTCTGGTCAGCCAGAAGGATGAGGGGAGATCTATGTCAGCGTTGATGTCGAAGCTCGGGGAGACGATGGCGTATGTGTCCGTGTGGATGCGGACGCTCCTGCTGACCAGGTAACCGTCCGGGTCGGCGAAGCTCCTCTGAGCCCACATGATAGCACCCCCTCCGGCCATGAGCCCCAACGACGTGGCTATGATTATGAACCCTATGAAGCCGGCGAGGATCCTACCTATCGGCCACCCCCGTCTCATGGGCCTTCGGTACCCCGTCCCCCTCTGGGAGAGCCCACAGTGGGGGCAGTAGACGACCTCGTCTCCGATCTCTTTCCCGCAGCTTGGACAATAAGGCATGGATGATCTCCTACCTTTCACTCAAAAGCAACCAGATTATTAAACAGATCTTTAGCTTTCTCCATAAACTGTTTAATTATGTTCAGCCATAGGAGTCCCCGTGTCCGACGATAAGTTTGATTGCGAGGTCATGGACTGGGAGTTCTTCTACTCCCTCTCCGAGGAGGTAGCCCGGAAGATAATCGAGTCCGGCTACAGGGCCGACTTCATGGTGGGGCTTGCCCGGGGGGGCTGGGTGCTCTCCAGGGTGCTCTGCGACTTCCTGGCCATCAAGGACCTGGTGAGCCTCAAGGTTGAGCACTGGGGGGTGACGGCGACACCGGACGGGACCGCCCAACTCAAGTACCCCTTCGAGATCGACCTGACCGGGAGGAGCGTCCTCGTCGTAGACGACATCACCGACACCGGGGACAGCATGAAGATAGCCTCCGAGTACGTGGAGACAAAGAACCCGGCAGAGATCCGGACGGCCGCCCTGAGGAACATCAAGGGTTCCAAGTTCACCCCGGACTACTACGGCGACGAGATCAACTGGCGGTGGGTCATCTTCCCCTGGAACTTCGTCGAGGACATGTGCAACATCGTCCCCAAGGCGTCGGAGGGAACCGACGATCCCGCGGAGGTCAAGAGGCGCCTTAAGGCGAACCACAAGATCGATGTCGACGAGGCCGAGATCACCCGGATCCTCGGAGAGGTGGAGAGACGGAAGGGTTGAAGCCCAACTTCCCAACTGGATGAGGGTTAGATGAAGAAGAGCCTGCTGGTCATCCCCCTGGTCGTCGTCATCGTGATCGCCGCAGCATTGTTCATGCAACGACCCGGGACCCCCGTCGACGAGGAAGAGGTAGCCGACGAGCCTGAAGGGGTCGACCTGCCTCCCGAGGACGTCACAGAGGAGACCAGGCCCCTTAAAGGGTTCAGCCTCTCCCCGAGGAGCTACGAGGAGTTCGGCGAGTTCTTCGAGAAGGCTGCGGAGGCCGGGGAGGTCGTGACCTGGGCAGGAGACTGGGGGTTCCTAGATGACGAGGTCTCAGCACCCCACGTAGTCGCTGCACTCTCAGATCAGCAAGGCCTAGACCCCATCGTCGTCGTCACGTACTTCACTCAGGGGACCGGGGAGCTGGTCCGCCCCCTCAACGAGACCAACAGGCAGGCGTACGTCGACGGAGCCGTCCAGTTCGTCGAGGCCTACGAGCCCTCCTACATCGGTTTCGGCATCGAGGTCAACTCCTTCTGGATGAACTCGGAGGAGGGCTACCAGAGCTTCGTGGAGCTCTTCGGGGAGGTCTACCCCCTGGTCAAGGAGGCCTCCCCTGAGACGAAGGTCTTCACAGTCTTCCAGCTGGAGAGGATGAAGGGCCTCCATGGCGGCCTCTTCGGGGGCACCAACGACGAGGGCCTCTCCCAGTGGGAGCTCCTCGACGACTTCCCGGAGGCTGACGCCCTCGCCTTCACCACCTACCCCTGCCTCATCCACATGGATCCCTCGGAGATGCCAGAGGACTACTACACGGAGATCCTGGACCACACATCGAAGGAGGTGCTCATCGCCGAGTCGGGCTGGTTCCGTGAGGGCCCCGAGGGCTGGGAGAGCGACGAGGGGGAGCAGGCGGAGTTCGTCCACGCGCTCTTCGACCTGACCGAGGAGCTGGATCCGTCCGTCATCATCTGGAGCTTCCTCTACGACCAAGGCGTCCAGTACCCCTTTGACACCATGGGGCTCCTAGACTTGGACGAGGCCCACCTCCAGCCCTGGCAGGCCTGGACTGAGGAATAGTCTCGGAGTGCGCGCACCTAAATACCGGATTCACCGAACTTTCCTAGAATGTCCTCCACAGGCGCCGGTAAGAGAAAGCGAGCAGACACTGATCCAGTGACATCCATAGCCAGCAGGATGAACCTCAGGGAGGGGGAGGAGGCCGTCAGAAGGGTCCTCCGTGAGGTCCACCGCATGAGGAAGGTCGGGACCAAGGACCTGGCCCGAGGCGCAAGGCTACCCATCCCCGTCACCGCCGCCATCAGGCGTGAGCTGGAGAAGGGGGGGCTGCTGAGGAGGGAGGGGGGAGCCGTGCTGACCCCAGAGGGGGAGGCATACGTCACCGAAGTCCTGGGCTTCGTGTGGGGGGTTAACAAAGCGCCTTCCCCCCGCGATGGAGGCAGGTCAACTATCCCCGATGAGTACACGGAAGTCTTGGAGAGGCTGAGGAACCTCTCCGAGTTAAGACCCACAGCCATGCCCCAACTGGATCAGGCACACGCCACCCCCAAGACGTCCCTGAGGCGGGCGTTGTACATGCAGGAGGAGGGGGACCTAGGGGGGAGGGACGTACTATTCCTGGGCGACGACGACCTGACCTCCGTAGCCGCCGGGCTGCTGAAGGTCGCTCGAAGGATCTCAGTCGTCGATATTGATGAGAGGCTGCTGAAGGTCATCGAGGAGGTCTCCACGGAGAATGGACTGGGGATCGAGACCGTATGCCACGACCTCAGGAACCCCCTCCCTGAAGGCCTGAGGGGAGCCTTCGACATCGTTGCGACGGATCCCCCCTACACCGTACCGGGCGTGGAGGTCTTCCTGTCCCGTGGGATCGAGGCCCTCAGGAGCCTGAAGATGTCCACGGTCTACCTCAGCTTCGCCGACAAGCCGCCCCTGGAGATGCTCGGGGTCCACAGGGCCATAACGGGCATGGGCTTCTTCGTCCGTGAGCTGATCCCCAGGTTCAACGAGTACGTGGGGGCGGAGATGTTCGCCAACATCACCTCCATGATGAGGCTCTCCACAACAGAGGACGCCGAGCCCGCGGTGAAGGGAGCCTACGAGGGCGCCATGTACACCGGGGAGGTCAACCCCACCGTTCGGATCTACAGGTGCAGGTGCGGCGCTGAGGTCAGGGTGGGGGCGGGGGAGACGTACGGGACCGTGGAGGAGCTCAAGGAGATGGGCTGCCCCAGCTGCGGGGCTCATGAGGGCTTCAGTCTCCGTCGGAGGGTTAAACTGCAGGGAGGTCGGAGGTAGGGGTGCCGTGAAGATCTCTCAACTCCTGGTGGACGCCTACGGGTGCGGCGCGGACCTGAACGATGACGTATTTCTACTTGACCTCGTCGAGAGGGCCGCCGAGGCTGCGCGTTCACACGTCGTTGAGAGGATGGTCCACAGGTACCCCCAGAAGGGGGTGACCGTCATCCTCATCCTCGCCGAGACCCACCTCTCGATCCACACATGGCCGGAGCACGGGTACGCAGCCGTGGACGTCTTCATCTGCGGAGAGGGCAGGGACCCCCATGCCGCCTGGGACGTGATAAAGGAGGGGCTGAGGCCTGCGTCCTTCAAAGAAAAGGAGATCTACCGGACCATCGGCAGAAAGGGCGAGGAAAAACCATAACCTGCCCCTGAGACACGACTGAAGCAATCCTTAGAGCTCGACTCCCTTGGTCTTCTTCCCCGTGAGGTTCTCCATTCTGATCCTCCCCACGGTCGCCCGCTCCAGATGCTCGTCCATGACTCTTTGGAGCCCCTCGGACGGGGCGTCGAGCTGCCTGTTGGTCATAATGAAGGCGTGGCGTTTCTCCTGGAGGTCCTCGACGAAGGTGACCTCTCCCTGGAACATGACGGAGGCGAACTCCTGGCGGCAGTCGTCGTGGCCGTCGAAGAACCCGAAATCCAGGACGGCCTGGCCCCAGATCGTGGGGTTGGCACTCATGTAGTCGAGCTTCTTCCCCTCAGATGCGCAGTGGAAGTAGATGAGGTCCTTCTCCTCGTCGTAGCCGTGGCTCAGGGAGACCAGGTAGGGCATGTCGTCCTTGCACATTGCGACCGTGATGTGCTTGGCCTCCCCCAGGATCCTCCTCAGCGTGGATGGGTCCTCTATCGCCTTGTCCTTCCTCCTCATGTGATACCCCTCGCTCATCTATAGTCCCCCTCATGGACGTCCATGAAATCTAGCTTATTCAAACAAACACTTCCGTAACTTGCTGTAACAATACGCCTCTGGATTTCCAGATAAAATCTCTGCAAGCCAGATCATGGTGGGGTAATAATGGACATGAGCCCTAAGTGTGTGGGGTAATTATCAGATACCCAGGGTGAAGCTGACCACTAGCACGAGCAGTACGATGGTGGTGATGGTCGTGAAGGCATTGTCGTGTAGTTTCGTGTAGACGTAGATGGAGGCCACTATCCGGAGGACGGGTGTGGCTATGAGTGTCAGGAACCCTAGGAAGAGGATGTGGGAGGGGGCGAAGAATGGGTCGCCCATGATGAGCCAGTCGAGGTCCATGTTCCCGTTGGGAAAGGACGTGTCACCCGTGACGATCGTCAGAGTCAGCCCTAAGAGGATCAGGGCCGCGCTCGTGAGCACGCCGACCCTCAGGACAGTGGAGACCAGGGCCTCCATCCTCTTCAGTGAGCTCATTAGATACCGACCCCCGAGAGTATCATCCTGAGCCCCAGGACGAGGAGCACTACCACGAATATCTTCTTGAGGTCGACGCCCCGCATGTGTCTTATCAGCCGTGCCCCTATGAAGGCTCCCGCGAGGGTCCCCAGCACGACGGGGGCGGTCAAGAACGCGTCGCAGTACCCGTTCCTGATGTAGACGAGGGCGCTGGCCGCAGCCGTCACCCCGATCATGAAGTTGCTGGTGGCGACCGCCACCTTCATTGGGACCCCTGCAACGGCGTTCATCGCAGGGACCTTGATACCTCCCCCACCGATGCCCAGCAGCCCGGACACGATGCCCGCTACGTAGCTGATGATGAATGTGACCGGGGTGTTGTTCACGCCGTAAGTGATGGGCTCGTTCCTCGCCGAGTCGAAGTACTTCCCACCCAGGTGGAGCATGTCGGCGATGGCGTCGTTGGGCTTCTGGGCCCAGCTCCTATCCATCTTCCTGGACTGGAGGAACATCGTCCCTGCCGCGTAGAGGAGTGAGAGGCCGAAGATTATCTTGAGGGTCGCCTCGCTCATCACTGCGATGAGGAACGCCCCAGTCACGGCCCCGATGGTCGTGGCGAGCTCGAGGAACATCCCCAGCCTCATGTTCGTCATCTCCTCCCGGACGTAGGAGACGGCCGCAGCGCTTGATGTGGCGACGACGGCGATGATGCTGGCGGCAGAGGCGACGTGGATGGGCACCTTGAGAAGGAATATGAGGAGGGGGACCATGATCGTACCGCCCCCCATCCCCAGCATCGCGCCTAGCCCCCCCGAGCCGAGGGAGATTATGAAGGCGTAGATGACGTATGGGGGTAGGTACATTACTCCCAACACCGACGATGAGATAAATAGTGTTTATTGATTGGCAACCCATAATCCGGGGAGCTATCGATGTTGAGGTGGTCCATGGATGTCGACAAGAAATATGTTAAGATTATTAAACATATGGGAAAGTTTCGTAAATTAATAATATTTTACACTAAACCCGACCCTCCTCGTCCTGTATAGACGTTAAAATCCTATCGGAAAACAGGTTATCCTGTAACTTTCTGTTGACGCGAAGAGACCTTCAGAATCGATTTAACATTGCCTCCGGACCTCAAATACTCGGAGAGGAACAACCGGAGGTAGGTTATGACATCGAAAATCCAATCCAATTCCCACGTGGTACTAGCGATAATGCTGATGTTCACGATAACAGTCACCGGACTAACGTACAGGGTCAACCCTGCCCTTGAGACGGCCGGGGTCGACGGCCAGTTCATGGCCGCCGCCTCGGGGACGGAGCCCGAAACTGTCCAGAAGGAGGTCGGAGAGTACGTCCACGTCAAGGCCAAGGTCAAGAACATAGGAGGAGTATCCGCTACGTACCTGATAATCGCGAAGTACAGGGCGGAGGGCACGGATGACTGGATCCAGTGCGGCCTAGAGGACCTCAGGCTGGAGCCCGATACACACGAGACGATGCTCATCGGCACCGTCCTCTGCAACGAGGAGATGGCGGGCATGTACTTCGACCTGTTGCTGGTGCTCTACGACGCGGGGACTGAGAGGGTCCTAGACGATAAGGTCATAGAGAGGGCCTGGTACGTGAACGAGAACGTCCCAGAAGGGACGATATACGACCTCTGGGTCGAATAATCCCCGGAGCCCACTTAACGAGCAGCTGAGATCCTACCAAACCAACATTTTTCTTCATACCATCATGGGGAGCCCCCTACATGCGTCGCGAAACATTTGACTTCGTTGATCGGAAAGATTTTCCCAGGTCGTGCAAGCGATAAAGTACCCCAACGGCATCTCCTTGAGGATAAGGCCGTGGTAGCGGTGAACTCAAAGATATGGACGATGCCTGCATCCGTATCAGAGTTCTTTAAAGATTGATATGTCCCCATGATCTGGCGATAGGGATGATACTGGGCATCAGCACGAGCGGCCGCGTGGTCGAGAGGGACGATCACGGGCGCCTCCTCAAGGGGGTCACCTAGGACCTCGTCAAGTTCATACTGGACAACACCGGGGAGGAGTGGGAGTACGTCTCCCTGAGCGACAAGGACATAGCGGGCTGCCAGGGCTGCCTCAGGTGCGCATCGGACAACGTCTGCAAGGTCGTAGACGACTGGGCCGAGGTCAGGGACCTGATGCTCGCCTCGGAGGCCGTCGTCTTCGGGGCCCCCGTCTACTACGGGGCCATCAACGCCGTTGGCCACGCCTTCCTGGAGAGGCTCTTCAGCCTGAGACACAGGGAGAGGTTCAGCCTGACCGGGAAGCCCAATGTCATCGTCACGGCGGGCACAGACGAGCCCAACCCTGCGGAGGACTACATCCGGAGGATGTTCAAGGGCAACTACATGACCGAGCCCATCGGCGTCCTCAGGTCCAAGGGGGTAGCCCAGTGCTACACCTGCGGATTCGGGGCGGACTGCGCGGCAGGCGCCGTCGTCTCCCGCCACGGCTTCCTGGACAGGATAGAGGGCTATCTTATTCCCCAAGTCCCAGCGGAGACATACCAGAAGGCGCGAGTAATAGCTAAGCGGCTCGGCTCCGTAGTCAGAGAGAACCGAAAATAGCGTTTTTCTTTAGTTTTTTATTAATATTACATTAAACGCCTCTATTCTTGCTCGAGATGGTCAAAAAATATTGTCCAAAACACTCATAAACCGCGAAATCCCCCTTCACCAGACTCATATGAGACCCCTGATAGGGATAACCTCCTCCTACAACTGGGATAACCACAGTCACACGATCCCCAACTCGTACATCGACGCGATCGAGCGAGCCGGGGGCACACCGGTCATCCTTCCGCCCACGTTCCAGATCGACGTGGAGCAGCTCCTTGAAGCTGTGGATGGCCTGGTCCTCACGGGCGGCGTGGATGTCGATCCCCAGATCTACGGAGAATCCCCCCTCCCCAACTTGGGGAAGATCGATCCAAAGAGGGACCACTTCGAGATGGAGATAACCAGGAAGGCCCTGAGCATCGGGAAGCCCATCCTAGCCATCTGCAGGGGCCACCAGGTCCTCAACGTCGCGGTGGGTGGCACCTTATACCAGGACATCCCGAGCCAGATCGAGGGATCCATCAAGCACTACGCGAAGACGCCCCTGTACTATTCGTCTCACTCTGTGAGGGTCCAGGAGGGCTCGAAGCTCCACGGGATGTTCGAGAAGGATGAGCTCGGCGTGAACAGTTTTCACCACCAGGCCGTGAAGGACCTAGGGGAGGGGCTGGTCGCCACGGCGTGGGCCCCCGACGGGGTCATCGAGTCCATGGAGCTCCCAGGGGATGCCTTCGTCCTTGGCGTCCAGTGGCACCCGGAGAGGATGATCGACGGCGAGATGCTGAAGATCTTCCAGGGCTTCATACAGGGTATAAACTAGGATCTAATCTCTTTCATTGAACTGATTGTGGGTTTAGTAGAAAAAAGGTAGGGTAGACCTGGGGGGTCTATGCGCTGGCGCTGGTCAGCTGCTCCTCGGGCTCGGGGGCCGGCTGGACCCTGCGTATGCGGGGCCTGAAGGCGCGTCCCCGCATGGCGAAGGCGTAGTTCTCGCCCTCGACGTTCATGCGGCCCTTCATTACGATCCGTAGAGCCCTGGGGCGGGCGCAGTCCTCAGCTGGGGGCAGGACCTTGCCGACGGCGCCGAAGTAGGAGATGCCGTCACCCTCCAGTGACAGGTAGAACTTGCCCGTCTCCTTCTTGTAGAGGGCGTAGCCTTCCACCTTGTACCTGGTGCCGTTCTGGCCCACCATTCCCTTCAGGACCTTGTAGAGGTTCCATTCGGGGGTGCTCCAGATGCCCTTGACGACCATCCTCAGTCCGACGTGGATCCCCTCCGGGGCGGCGTCAGAGACCTCAGGGAGGTCGTTCCTCTCCCATGAGAGGCCCCTAGCCACTACGATCCAGACGCCGGGGGCGGGCGTCCTCTCCTCCTCGGGGATCGCCTCGTACTCGGTCACGAGGGCGTTGATGTCGACGTCCTCCACCTCGTCGAGGCTCAGCTCGTCGGCGTACTCAAGCAACGAGATGTCGAAGGCGGCCTGGCTCCCGATCTTCATCTGAGCCTGCAGCCCGTTCCTGACGGCTGACTTGGCCTTCAACTGTGTGGCCTGGGCACATGCGTTCATCCCTTTGCCTTTCGCCTGCGTTGCCTGTGCTGCCTGCGCTTTCTTCGTGTTGGTCCCCGCCAGGGCCGGGAGGGCCGTCACCATCAGTGCGGCCACCAAGACCAGGGCGAGCACCATCACCGTTTTTCGGGTTGTCATTTCAACCGGCAGCATAGATGTCTCGGGATATACTTCAGGAACCCCGTGGAACCGCTACACCATATCTGGAACAGGTGTTTCAGATCCATAACAAAGCCTTGAAATCCCTTGAAAACCCTGAAGAGATGTTTTATCCGCTCCTTAATCCCTGTTTCAGCCTATGTTACTTCGGGAGACTCGAGTGAAGAGACAATTTCCGCTATGATTGTCAACATAATATAGGGCTCAGAGGCAACAATCATAAAAATCGAAAGAAGTTAGTGTCTATATCCGATATCGGGTGACAGAGTTGGGTAGATTAGAGGATAAGGCATTGGAGTTCGCCAGCGAGAAGCACAAGGGGCAGCTGGACGACCAGGCGAGGCCGTACTTCTTCGCGCACATAGTCCAGGTTCACAGCATCCTGAGGGACGTGACCGACGACGAGGAGGTGCTCTG
>CAYONH010000054.1:0-10208 GCA_964405275.1 uncultured Candidatus Bathyarchaeia archaeon
TCTGGGCGTCCCTCGCAGTCTCCCTAGCCGGCGTCATCCTCGTAGCCGCGTTCCTGTCTCTTCCTGGTGCAGGCGCTACAATCGAGAGCTCATTCATGATATGGGCGCTGTTCGCCTCACTCTGCTTCCTGGGCGCTATAGCGACCCTGTTCCCCCATAGGTGCAGCCCCTCGAAGGTCCTCCCTCAAGACCTAGATCCTTCCAGGTTCACCGTGGTCTTGGGCGTGCGCCTCTACCACGGTCATCACATCCCCTGCAGCCACTTCCAGGCTCATGAGCACAACGTGCGAGGAAGGTTCTTCTGTGCTGGATGCTCCGGTCTGCTGATCGGAGCGTTGGCAGCGGTTTCCGTGGCCACGCTCCACTTCATCTACGGCTGGAATCCGGGTAGAGTATTCGGATACGCAGGCCTCGTCTGCGTAACTCTGGGTCTACTCTACATTCCCCTCCGGATCGCGCATGGGCCGATCTTGAGAAGCCTGATCAACGCTTTCTTCGTATTGGGGTTCGCGCTGACCCTGTCGTCTGTAGATGGTTCCGGGAGCTCAGCTTTCGACCTAGTTGTGATAGGGCTGTGTGTTTTCTGGATGTTTACGAGGATCCAGCTCTCCCGCTGGAATCACGACAATATCTGCGATGAATGTGGGGAAGAGTGCTGGAAAGAGGAGTACTGAGAGACCTCTTCAATTATGTCCCGATCACTATGCGGATTATAGGAAGAGATCTTTCTCCCTCGGCCTGACAAGCTCAAGGGCTGAGGAGGTTTCGGACAGGTCAAAGGGGTATCCCCTGATGATGGCCGCTGGGATCCCTTCGTCAGCCTGCCCAATGACGAGCTCGGCTGCTGCGGCTATCTCGTCGGCAACGGCTGTGCGTTTGACCTTCAGCTCGTAGCCGAAGAGGTCGTGTTCCCCGCGCCTGTCCCTGATGACCTCCATCCCCGAAGCTCCCACGGCCACGTTGACCTCCCCGTCCCTATGCCCTCGTCCGTGGGTGTCGCAGACGATGGCAGCCACCTCTCTCCCGGTCAGCTCCCTTACCCTCGCCCTGAATTTCCTGGCTGACTCATCAGGGTCCACGGGCAGGAGGGCGACTATGTTCTCACCTGGGACGTTCGACTTGTCCACTCCGGCGTTGGCACAGACGAATCCCTGTCTTGTCTCCGTTATCAGGACCCCCGGGGCCATCCTCCTCACCGCCCTGGAGTCCCTTAGGATGGTCTCCACGAGCCTCGGATCCTTTCCCGTGAATGTGGCGAACCTCTCTGCCACCGGTGAAGGCTCGACGGTGCTCAGGTTGACTGTCCGTCCCTCCGCCCTGGATACGATCACGTGTGAGAGGGCGACTATGTCACCGTCTTGTAATGGGTCGCCCTGTGAGCTGGTCGATTCGACGATGAGTCCAGCCAGGTCATCTCCCTCCTCGATGATGGGCAGCCCTGTTACGCCTATGACCTCCACCTTCAATTTGAACTCAGATAGTAAATTAGCTCCAGATATTAAAATCAAGAACGGTTACCCTCGCGTCGCCGCCTGTTCTGAAACCCCTTTTAGGTAGTTGTGTTTACAGGGAGTGGGGATGGAGTTGTCGAACATCATCAATATTCCGTGTAAGGACAATGGGAAGCTTGAGAAGATCGTCGGACTGATAGAGGACACCGAGCTTCAGACACTCTGGAAATGCTCAAACGTCCTCGCGGTGGATCGACTCGGTTTGAACGACCACGGTCCTGTTCATGTTAAGATTGTCGCGAACGGGGCGTTGAAGATGCTCAGGCTCCTCACGGGGAAAGGAGTGAAGCCGAGCATCGTTGCTGACTACGGGATGTCAGCTGAGGACGCCGAGGTCGTGGTAGTCCTCGCTGCGGTGATGCATGATCTGGGGATGTCCTTCGTCAGGAAGGACCACGAGGTCTACAGCGTCCCCATCGCCGTACGCATCCTCGACCGCATCCTCCCGGAGGTCTACAATGCGGAGGAGGCTGCAATAGTATCCTCGGAGGTTCTCCACGCAGTCGTGAGCCATCACGCGGTCAACAAGCCTCTAACCGTCGAGGCTGGCGTCGTGAAGGTCGCTGACGCCCTGGACATGGAGCAGGGGAGGGCGCGCATCCCCTACGAGACGGGAAAGGTGGACATACACTCCTTCTCGGCCATCGCCATCGAGAAAGTCAAGATAGAGGAGGGCTCGGAGAAGCCCATCACGATCTACATCGAGATGTCCAACCCCGCTGGCATCTTCCAGGTGGATAACCTTCTCTGGACGAAGATCGAGGGGAGCGGGATAGAGAGCTACGTCCGAGTCGAGGCTAAAATAAAAGAGGGTGAGGAGAGCCGAACTCTTACCTTCGATGTCTGAAGACCTGTGCCTAAACTTTCCGCTCGACGGCGATAGTGCATCTGGTGGCCAGGGCTGCAATGGCACCGATCGCTGCTAGCTGAGGCGCCACCAAGGCGCCGATGACTCCGAGGGTGACGGGGATCTCTATCAGGTTCTCGCCGTGTTCGTTCCTGATGATGACCCGCCTGATGTTTCCCTCCTTAATGAGCTCCTTCACTCGTCCGAGGAGGTCGTCCGCGGAGACCTGGAACTCCTCCCACTCGGAACTCACGACACTGGCACCGCATTTTGAGCAGTATCTAGCGTCATTTGGTAGCTCCTGTCCGCACTCCGTACAGTAGATCATGTCTATCGTCCAAGATTCAGGGGAAGACCAAGATAAATCCGTCGAATGCCTCGAACTGAAGAAGGTTTATAAATTGGCGTCGTCGTCATAGTAGAAGTCTACTAGGTAGATGTCTACTATGATGAGGGGCGGTCTAATCCACGGGAGAAGGGTCGTGAGCCCACTCCAGTTCCTCGTGATCATGCAGTTGAGCGAGGAGCCCAAGTATGGGTACGAGATGCTCAAGGTCCTCCGGGATGAGTTCGACGGCCTCTGGGACCTCAAGACGGGCACATTCTACCCCGCCCTTAAGGGCCTCGAATCTCGGGGCTTCGTCGAGACCGAGCTGAGAGACCAGACCGAGTTCTACAGCCTCACCGAGAAGGGGAAGACCCTCCTAGATAGCCTCGGTGGACGGATGGAGACCGAGTACAAGGTCACCGACAAGTACTTCAAGACCATGATGAAGTGGATGCCCCTCTCCGTGAAGAGGAGGCTCATCGAGATGGTCGGGTTCATGGCCAGCAACCCCATCGACATCTACGGGGACCTCCCGAAGCTGCTGAAGGGCGTCCCCACTGAGAGAAAGAAAGATGTCTTGGAGAACCTCCTGATTTTGATTAGGAGAAACCTGTCTCGGGTTGAAAAGGTCTATCAGGATGTCCTGGAGGAAGGCCCATGAGTTCGATCATAGAGACAGTCGACCTCGTGAAGGAGTATCCCCAGGGTGAGACAGCCCTCAGGGTCCTCAAGGGGATCAACATGAAGGTCGAGGAGGGGGACTTCATGGCCATCATGGGTCCCTCCGGGAGCGGGAAGTCAACGCTACTCAACATGATAGGCGCTCTGGATAAGCCAACCTCGGGAACGGTCCTCATCAGAGGCGTGGACATCTCGACGCTTAGCGATAACCAGCTTGCCGACCTCAGGAGCAAGGAGATCGGTTTCATCTTCCAGTTCTTCAACCTCATCTCCCGCATGAAGGCCCTCGGGAACGTGGCGCTCCCCATGGCCATCGCGGGGGTCCCCCGCAGCGAGCGGAGGGAGAGGGCTGCTAAGCTATTGGAGATGGTGGGCCTCGGTGAGAGGATGCATCACAGACCCACGGAGCTCAGCGGGGGAGAGCAGCAGAGGGTCGCCATCGCCCGTGCGTTGGTCAACGATCCGGCGGTCCTCCTCTGTGACGAGGTGACGGGGAACCTGGACTCCGGGACGGGGGACGACATCATGCAGCTCCTGCGGACACTGAACAACGAGGAGGGCAAGACCTTCGTCCTCATAACCCACGACCCGGTGGTCGCCCAGTCGACCGATCGCCTGGTCACCCTTCATGATGGCGAGATAATCGGAGAGAAAAGAGTATGGTAAAAGGAACGAATAGAAATCGAATCGTGATATTAATCCTATTGGTAGCATGCGCCTTCGCGCTGCAGACCCCAGTTATCCAAGGGATAGATAGGCCTCTAGTTAGAGTCTCCACCGATGATATCTACATCACGGCTGGGCAGGAGAACACCATCAAGATTACCCTAAGGAACACCGGTGACATAGAGGTGGCCGACATCAGAGGTACTTTATCGTCCTCGACATCGGGCATCTCCATCTTATCCAACTCGCATGTAGCCTACGGCCTGATCATGGGAGACTCCAGCGTCTCGTTCTCCCCGAGGCTCTATGTCGACGAGGATACACCCTTGGGCGCGCACTCCCTGACCTTCCAGCTGAGTTATTACAAGTATGTCGCGACGCCCACCATGCTAGAGACACACGTCATCCAGATCGGGATCATCGTGACCGAGGCTATAAGGACGCATCAGAGGCTAGAGGTGGATGTTATTGATACAAGCCTCGTGGCTGGATCAGAGAACCCAGTAAGCATATCTCTGGAGAATCAGGGGGAAGGACCGTTCTACTTCCTTGAGGCCTCCATTGCCTCAACTTCCCCTTATATAGCGGTGCTCGATGAAGCAAGGTACAATCACTCCTCCCTTGGAATAGGAGAGCGTGCCCTCCACACACCGATGCTCCAAGTCTCCAGCAGCGCTCCCCTCGGCGTATATACGCTGACTGAGACCGTCACCTATGAAGACGAAGACGGTGAGAGCTACACGGACAGTTACACCCTTGGGTTCAGCGTGGACGAGGTCGCTAAGACTGACGTGAAGGTGGATGTCGCCATCGAAGACCCCCGGCTCGTCGCCGGTGAGGAGAACGGCGTAACTGTCTCGCTTATGAACATCGGCAGTGAGCCTGTCTACTTTGTTGACGCAAAAATCTTGTCGACATCACCCTACTTCACGGTCCTAGAGAACGCGAGGTACACTACAGATGAAATGGAGCCGGACGAATCATCGTCCTTCGTCTCCAACATCGCAGCCTCAGGAAACACTCCAGTTGGTGTCTACTCAATTTCTGCCACGGTTGCATACACTGACTCGTATGGTCGCGACTATGTTGAGAGTTTCACCATCGGCTTGAAGGTGGAGTCAGTCCAGGTAGCTGTGCAGACCGCCGTAGTGTTGAAAGATTATTACACAGACTCAGAGGTCATCTACCCAGGAGACGGAGTGTCGCTGAACCTAGAGCTCTCCTGTACGGGGGCAAATGCCTACGACGTGAAATCGACTCTCCTATTCGATCCTCTGACTGGGATATCAAGTCTGAGCCCCAGCCTTGTGGCCTCAGGGGATCTAGGACCCGGAGAAGCGGTAGAAGTGTCATACAATCTGCTGCTTGATGGAAGTCTAAGGGCTGGGCAGTATCCAGCGTCCCTGACCGTGAGCTACCTCGACTCCGACGGGATCCCCAAGAATCTCATGGAATCCGTAACCCTGAGAGTTAGGGGGATAGTGGACTTTACCCTAATCAACGACGAGGTGGAAACCGTCAGCACAGGTGAGGTCTACAGTTTCGAGGCGGACCTTCTCCTTATTGGGACGGAGAGCGTCCAGTTCGTGGAGATAGGGGTGGTGGATGACGAGGTATTCGATACGGTCTCGGGAAGCAGTGAGTACATCGGCGCCGTTGACCCCGACAGCCCCATTCCCTTCGACCTCAACTTCGTGGTTGACGAGGATACCGAGCCTGGGGAGTACACGCTGAACCTCAAGGTGACCTACAAGGATGACCTTAACCAGGATAACGAGGACACGGTGGAGTTCTCCGTAAACGTGGGGGAGCCCTCGTCCGAGCCTCAGAGCACCCAGGGCTCCACTGGGGGATTCTGGGGCTGGTTGAGGCGCCTCCTGGGGCTCGGTTAGGCTATCAGGTGTGAATGATTGAATCTGTTAGACGTCGTGGGCATGGCATTCGAGAGCCTGAGCGAGCGAAAGTTCAGGTTCGCCCTCAACCTCCTCGGAATCATGATAGGCTGCGCCGCCGTTACCGGCTTGATATCTCTAACTCAGGGGATGAACAATGAGATAACCTCTCAGATGGGCATACTTGGAACTTCGACGATCACCATCATTCCCGGAACTAGGATGTCCAGTATGATGGAGTCATCGGAAGAGGGCGGTTTTATGGGACCGCCCTCCGGGGGATCAGCCATGGCTTTTTCTACAAGCCAGTTGGATTGGCGAGACGTAGACATACTTGAAAAGATGCACGGCATCGATATTATTGAACCAGGGGTCTCCGGAGGTCAAGGCACATACATTAGAAAGGGGGAGACATTCAGCGTATCCGTGGATGGTATAACAGAAGAATACTTCAAAATAAACGAAGCCGACGAGATCCTCGAAGGTCGAGAGTTAATACGATCTGACAAGGCCGTAGTCATAATTGGATACGGTCTAGCCTACCCCCTCGATGGGGAGGAGCAATACCTCGACGTGGGTGACAGAATCAAACTAATTACAGAGGTGAACAGAGAGGAAAAAACCCTCAGCTTAAGAATTGTCGGAATACTGGAAGAGTCTGGAAGTAGCTTTGGTGGAGGAGATGAAAGCTTCATGATCCCCATACGTACATATGAGCAGTTCTTCGAGACTGGAGGAGAATACACGACAATACAGGTAAAGGTTGCAGATCCAGACTCTATCAATCAATTATCTGATGAAATAGAGGATGCCCTTGAGGATGTATCCGTCATCACCAGTGAAGTAGCCATGAGCATGGTGGATTCAATTCTAGGCACGGTAGAGGCAGTTCTTGGTGGCATAGCCGGGATATCCCTACTGGTTGCTGGTGTAGGCATAATAAACACAATGACTGTCTCAGTGATGGAGCGAACCCGGGAGATAGGCGTATTAAAGGCCATAGGAGCCAGGAGCTCCGACGTCCTCTTCATGTTCCTCTCTGAAGCAGTGATGACCGGCATAGCAGGTGGAACCATGGGCGCCGTCTTCGGTTTCATGTTAAGCACATTTGTAGGCAATTATGTAGGTGTCACCGCTGAAGTATCTTTAAGCCTAGGGACGATTACACTGCTCTTCGCCGTAATAACCTGTGTTATATCAGGATTATACCCCGCTTGGAGGGCCTCGAACCTCAACCCGGTGGAGGCGCTCAGAAGTGAGTGAGACGAAGAAATCGTTCAGGGAGAAAATATTCGGAGTTCTAAGGTCACCCAGCACCGGCTTCCTCCAGATCGAGGAAGACGATCTGCGTAAGGGAATCCTCATAATATTCATAATCGGGCTTCTCTCGTCATGGGCGGGAGTTATCTATCTGCGCGGGCGCACGGTTATGCCCTTCCTCGCGATCGGGGGCATAGTGGGGGCGTTCACCCGTTGGCTTATACCCAGCGTCCTGGTCCTCATCACGGCCAAGATCCTTATCGGTGACGGCAACACGAGGCGGATGTTGGCCATGACCGCTTTCGCCTCTCTCCCCCAGCTGGCTCAACAGCTCCTCAGAGTAGTGGACGCATCCACGATTTCAACCGTCGATCTCATTGCCCTGAGGGCAGCCGTCTTCCCCTCGACGGGTCTCATCTTCAAAGCAATGAATCAGGGGATCAAGGTCTTCAATCTATTCGGGCTGCTCACACTAGCGTTGACGGTCTACGCTGTCTCGGCTAACTATGGGTCACCAAAGAGGAGAGCCCTCACGGTGAGCGTGTCGGCCTACCTCGCTTACATCCTACTCAAGGTGTTTCTACCAATTTAGGTTTAGAGTTCTTGCAGCCTCTTACTATCCTCTATTAGCCTAGTCAGAACTTTCTCTGCCACTTCAGCGTCCTCGCCTTTCACCAGTATGTGGTCCCTGAGGAACGTGGATAGGGCGTAGATGCTTACCCCGACCTCGGCGAGTCTAGCGGACACCACCGCGAGGAAGCCCACTATGGATAGGTCGAGGACGATGTCGAACGTGATGAGCCTGTAGGGCCTCTCCTCCCTGTACTCCCTGAAGCCCCCCTTCAGCTCGTCCCAATCCTCAGCCTTGAGTACGAGGGAGACCTCGGCGTAGTCGAACGTGATCGATGAGAAGGCATCCGTCTTCCCTAGGATTTCCCTTGCCTTCGACTCCTCCTCATTGCTGACGCTGACCAGTGTGTAGTCCTCCGGGTGTACGAGGATCTCGGTGGAGGCGAGGAGGGCTCCGATGTCCGTGTCATTGACCATGCGAATCAGATAGACTTGTGGAGTAAAAAGGGAGACCCTTTCATCCCATGTCTATTTATACTGATATGCACAATCAGAGAGAGATTTTGGTATGGACTACTGGGAACTTCTCAAGAAGTACACGGAGATACCAGGGCCCGGGGGCCACGAGGAGCGGGTCCAGAAGGAGTTCATGGAGGACCTCAAGCCCTACACAGACGAGATAGAGCTTACCAACGTCGGGAACGTCGTCGCCCACTTCCCGGGGGAGGGGCGTAAGATCGTGGTCTTCGGCCACGCCGACGAGATCGGCTACTTCGTCAGGGGCATCACCGAGGACGGCTTCCTCCGCATTAGCAGGGGCCGCGGGGACAAGATCGGCTACCCCTACTCGCTGGTGGGGCAGAAGGCTCTCGTCATTGGGGATGATGGCGACGTCCGGGGGGTCTTCATCTCTACCTCGGGCCATGTGCTCAGCACTGATGAGCGGAATGCTCCCCTCAGCACCCGTAAGGTCTTCGTGGACCTCGGGGCGTCGAGCAAGGAGGAGGTCGAGGAGAGGGGGCTCCACGTGGGCTGCCCCATCATCTGGAACCCGAAAACGGAGAGGATGGGGAACAAGGTCTTCGGCAAGGCGATGGATGACAGGTTCACCTACCCGGTGATGCTGAGCCTCGCTGAGAGCATCCAAGGGAAGGACCTGTCATGCGACCTCTACCTCGCCTCAACCATCCAGGAGGAGACTGGCTTCAGAGGCGCCCACAACCTCGCCCAACGCGGGTTCGACGTCTCCATAGCGTTGGACATCGGCATAGCAGGCGACTACCCCCCCCTGCCCAAGGGGCAGATGCCCATCAAGCTCGGCGAGGGCCCCGTCATCGTATACCGGGATGGCTCCATCATTTACAACGTGAGCACCATCAAGGAGCTCAGAGCGACAGCCGAGAGGAACGGGATACCCTACCAGCACGGGATCTTCGAGAACTATGGCTCCGACTCCCAGGCAATGGTCGCTGGTGGAGCGAGGCCCAACCTGATAGCCACGCCCACCCGGTACAGCCACTCGCCCTTCGAGATGATGGATCTCGACGATCTCGACACAACTGTGAGGCTTCTCCACCATTACGTGACCGAGAGTCAAGGCTGATCCCTTTTCATTTCTCTCTTCCTTTTACCAGTTGATAGAAGATTTCAAAAGACATCAGATAGATAATCAAACCATGAGCGAGTTAGAATCGAAGATCCATGACGCCGTCACGAGCTCAGGCCTCGACGCCGTGATGGCCGTCGGGGTCGATAACTTCAACTACCTTACGAGGACCGTTCTTCCCTTCGCCGAGAACTATCCCGATAGGAGGGCCGCTGTCGTCCTGCCCAGTGATGGAAAAGGAGTTGTCCTCTGCCCAGTGGACTGGTCTGAAGCGGTGAGAGATCAGGGATGGGGCGGTGAGATCCGCACATACGATGAGAACGATGGCGTCTCCCCACTGGCCTTCATGGGGGTCTTGAAACGGATTCTGGATGAGAGGGATCTATCAAAATCCAAGATTGGGCTGGATCTTACCAGAGTCACGAAAGGCCTCATGGATGTGCTGAGATCAGAGTTACCAGGCAACGAGTGGGTCGGTGCGGACACCCTCTACAGGGGTCTACGTATCGTGAAGACCCCTAATGAGGTGGCCCTGATCGAGACCGCATGCCAGTATCTTGACCGCGGCCTCATCCACGCCCTCAACCATCTCGAGGGCACAGTCGAGAACCCTGGCTACTCGGTCGCGGAGTTCACTGAGAGGACGAGGGTCCACGCTTTCGAGGACGGCATATCAGGGGTGGGGCACATGTCCACGACCCTTGCCTCGGACGCGAGCCTCTTCTACGTGCCTCAGAGGGGCGTCTTCAGGGTTGGGATCCCCTTCAAGGCCGACTTCACGGGCCACTACAGGGGGTACTGGGCGGACTCGGGACGCATGGCCTACACCGGGAAGACTCCGGAGGAG
>CAYONH010000055.1:0-8026 GCA_964405275.1 uncultured Candidatus Bathyarchaeia archaeon
AAGGCCGACTCACAGCTTGAGGTCACCGGAGATACTCACAATACGTGACTACCTACACGCGCAGTCTAATTCATTAATTCATGATTTATTTGGGATGGCCAGCCTCTAACATCTTGGAGATAGGATGAAGGGAGTAGGTTCTCCCAAGTTATTGTTCATGAACCTAGATTTAACCCCTATCCAAACCACCCTCTGGACAGACCTCCACAGACACGGACCCGGAAGACCCGTCGAATACCAGCCCGAATGGGACCTCAAAGCCCTCATGCTACGTCAACTCCTCCAGATACCCTACATCAAAGACCTAGTGAAACGCCTTAAACGCAACCCATACCTCCGAAACGCCTGCGGATACCAGGACCGAGCTCCCTGCGAGGCCCACCTCTCCCAGATGAAGAAGAGAATCGGCGCCGAGGGCTTCCGCATCATCGAGGCCTGGCTCAGAAGAGAGGCCCTCCGACTCAGGAGAAGCCAGCCCCTCTCCGCCGCAGGCCTCGTCCAAGCCGCCTGCATAGACGGCACGGACCTACCCGCCTGGAGCAGCAGAAGCCTCAACGACAACAAGAGGGGACGGGGAGACCCCGACGCCAGGCTCGGCAGAGGCCGCCGAGGCTTCTACCTGGGCTATCACACCATATTCCTCACCGACATAGAGGGCTTCCCCCTCGGCCACATCGAAGCCCCAGCCAACGTCAACGAGCCTCTCCTCGTGGAGCCGCTGTTCGACAAGGTTCTGGGGGAGGACATCGAGCTGGAGCTCATCGCCGGCGACAGCGGCTTCGAGGCCCGCCGGGTCTTCGAGGCTTTGGGGGCCCGCAGGATGGCTCCCCTCGTCGCCTGGAGGCGGATGAAGGGCAGGGACAATCCGGCTGATGTTCTCACTGTGAAGGACAGGATAGACGTGGAGGGCCCCGAGTACAAGCGTGTGATCTATAAGAGGCTCCGGGCTTTGGTGGAGGGCTTCATCGGGCGGGTTAAGAGTAGGCTGGCGTACAGCCGTCTCACGTGGCAGGGCTTGGAGAACGTGGGCATCCACGTGAGCCTGGTGTTGATGGTGGTCTACGCTGTGGCTATCGCTGCCTTCCGCCTTGGTAGGCCTGAGCTCCGGCAGAGTGTGGCCTTCTTCTCGTGAGGTGGGTCCTTGGGATGGGGGGGTGGGGTAGCTGGTGTCATGTGTCTGGCTGTGTTTGGAGGGTGTTCTCGAGTTTTGTCTCGTCTTCTTCGTGGTATTGGTTGATGGATCTGGGTGTTGGTGTTGTTGAGATGGGTGATGAAAAGGGCAGTGAATCCTTGTCCTCTGCACAGATTACCTCAATTATTTAATCTGCCTGCGCGCGAACTCCTTTAAGATCCGATTAGATTTGATTGAGGGACTATATGAAGGTGAAACGTGAGTGATGATTCCTGTTAGGTGCTTTTCATGTGGAAAGGTAATAGGGGATAAAGGGGAGCAGTACAAAAGAAGGGTTGAGGTGGGGGAAAAACCGAAAGACGTTCTCGACGATATGAGCATTACTAGGTATTGCTGTAGGAGAATGTTAATTACAGGTGTTCAACTGATAGACGAACTCATCAAGTATGATATGGAAAAGGTAGTTCTAAGAACATATGATAGAGAACAGCTGAGAAACCCTAGGCTATATAGTTCCAAGAAAAACGTTGGATCTCTTCGACCAAGGTCTCCATTAGACCCCTATCCGCGTGCGCGAACTTCTTCTATTTGATTTCTATACTAATGGCATCAAATTCACAGCTTCTTTTACAATCCCCACATTGACCACATTTATGAGGGTGTACCACTATAGGAGCGTCATCAAGCCATTCAAGAACGCCACGACTACAAGCCTGAATGCATTTCTTACAGCGAATACAACAGTTGAGATCGATCTTGATACTAATATTCATTTATTATCACTGATTTTTCTCATCCAAAATTCATACTGTTTATTTAAACCATGCTTTGCGCATCGTGTTTAGATCAGTGGGGGCTCCTCTTTTTTCGAATATTTACTTTGCCTCATCATCTTTTGGTTGATCTTCATTAGGCAGGATTCTGATGATTTTGTTTATCGCTATCCGCAAATTCATATTATCCACCCCGACCTCAAATGGCTTGCGAGCGATTGGGGAGATGAATGGAGCCTCAATCAGGAAGTGTACGCCCGTCTAAGCTATGGCGACGACCTTTCCTATTCGCACACCGCGGCATTTGAACTCGACGCAGTCGCCGACCTTTGGCCTCATCTTCATCTTGGTTCGCCATTGCGCGCGTAAGCATGTATCTTTTTCATGCAGTCCTCGCAGATCCTACCTATGGTCTTCGGTGATTTCCAAGCATTTTCCTTCTTCCGTATAATATAGTATGGATACTTGGCCCTCAGATCTTTTCCACAGGATATACATGACTTTCTCGCGCCGGGGCTTCTGAGCTTCCTCATTCAGCCTCAGCCTCCTCGCCCCTTGTGAACTTCACCTTACCGCAATTGGAACATACCCACCTCGTCCAACCATCGGAAAAAACCTCCTTCGTTTGTAATTTGAGGGTTGGTTCCTTAGACCAACACTTACACAGGCGTTTTACCTTCTCCGTTGAGAGTAATGTGGGTTTTTCTTTTTCGGTAATTTCCTCTGCCTCATCGTCTTCCTCCTCCTCTTGACTCACTTCTTATTACACTTCTTCGACATCTTCTTATGACGTGGAATAAGCCCTCAGCCTCCTCGTGCACACTCGGCAAAGCCCACGCTAAGGACCTAGGTTTGCATTAAATTAGCTCTTCTTAATATGGTTTCAACATCCTCGTAGCCTTCTTCTGCTTCTAACCTTACCCCTTCTAAACAGGACATGAAGATTTTTTCATCGAATCTCAGGGTTCCTAAAACTTCTAAGCCCATTTCCTCTGCCTTTCTGTTTATTATGTCCACTATGCCTGGTGTAGCTTTGTTCACAACAAGCCAGAATCTTTTTCCCGTCTCCGCCATGTATCTTTGAAGAATTTTCGCCAGTTCCAGTGATTCAGCTGTTGGGTCAGCGACCGCAAGAACCGCGTCGCAGCCTTCCTCAACTCCTCTACCCAAGTGTTCTATACCGGCGTCCGTGTCCACGAGCACCACCTCGCCGTCTTCCATGTTCAGGTTCTTGAGCAGCGTCCTAAGCAGGAAGTTAAAAGGGCATGCGCACCCCTCGCCAAACTCTCTCACCTTCCCTATCATCAGCAGCCGGATCCCTTCTGGAGACGACGATATATACTCGCGGGGTAGCTCATCCAGCCTTATGCCCTTCCCCGCATTTGCCAAGGCCTTCGCCAAGTTGACCTCGCCCTTCTCGAATATGGTTCCTTTTCCACCCAAGTACTCAACTATCGTTTTCGGGGGTTCCGCGTCGAGTATCTTGGGTAGCATAGTGTTGGATTCGTCGGAGTCGATCACGTAGACCTTGTTAGCCTTGGATAGGGCTCTTGCCGTTAGAACCGTTAGAGAGGACTTGCCCGAGCCGCCCTTTCCACATACCATTATCTTCATCGTGCCACCCTAATTTTTTAGTCTAATCACCATAACGGAGTTAAGCGTATCTAAAAGGGATATGTCGACACCTTCCAGCGTGGATAAGTCCTCGAACTCAAGACTGCGGAGCACAATTTTATCCTCTTCCTTGACTACGAAGGCAACCTTTTCTGCAACTAATTCCTTACCTTCACCCTTATCCACATAGACCTTGATTAAACACATAGATAGCCAATCCTACAGCCTATCGAACCTCCACTTTCATAGGAATAAACCAACTTAAACCTTATCTACTGGTATGCATTCGAGAGAGGGCGGCCAAGAAGACCGTTGCTCAACCTATGCGCGGGCTAATTTAATAATTAATTGTGTGTGGCTAATGAGATGCTTTTCAGCTAGCCCCTGCTCCCACTCCCCCATGAATCCAGCTCAAGACACATACGACTACCGTCAACAGAGAAGAACCTCCGCCTCATAGGACCTCCCCGAAACAATAGAAACAGAGCATCCTCTAACCAACCCGCCCCTCTCCATCTCCACCCTCAAGCGAAGAAAGCCACACTCTGCCTGAGCTCAGGCCTCCCGATGCCATAAGCGGCTATGCAGACGGCGTACGCCACCATCAGGACGAGGCTGACGTGGGTGGAGGCGTTCTCCAACCCCTGCCACGTCAACCGCTGATACGCCAGACGGCTCTTCACCCGGCCATTGAACCCCTCCACCACCGCCCGCAGCCGCTTGTAGACAGCCCTCATCCACTCCGGGCCCTCCACGTCGATCCGGTCCTTCACCGTGAGCACATCCGCCGGGTTCTCCCGGCTCTTCAGCCTCCTCCAGGCGATGATGTGGCCTATCTTCAGGGACTCGAGGAGGTCGAACACAGCCTGGGACTCGAACTGGCTGTCCGCGGCGAGGAGCTCCACCTCGATGCACTCTCCCAGCACCCGGGTCAGCAGCTCCTCGACCAGCTGCTTCTCGTTAACATTCAGTGGAGCCTCCACATGACCCAGCGGAAACCCCTCAATGTCCACCAGGAACAGCGACTGGTAGCCGAGGAGGAAACCCTTCTTACCTCGGCCAACCCTTGCATCGGGGTCACCCAGGCCCTGCAGGTGTCGTTGAGGCTTCTGCTGCTCCAGGCGGGTAGGTCCGTGCCGTCTATGCAGGCGGCTTGGACGAGGCCTGCGGCGGAGAGGGGCTGGCTTCTCCTGAGTCGGAGGGCCTCTCTTCTGAGCCAGGCCTCGATGATGCGGAAGCCCTCGGCGCCGATTCTCTTCTTCATCTGGGAGAGGTGGGCCTCGCAGGGAGCTCGGTCCTGGTATCCGCAGGCGTTTCGGAGGTATGGGTTGCGTTTAAGGCGTTTCACTAGGTCTTTGATGTAGGGTATCTGGAGGAGTTGACGTAGCATGAGGGCTTTGAGGTCCCATTCGGGCTGGTATTCGACGGGTCTTCCGGGTCCGTGTCTGTGGAGGTCTGTCCAGAGGGTGGTTTGGATAGGGGTTAAATCTAGGTTCATGAACAATAACTTGGGAGAACCTACTCCCTTCATCCTATCTCCAAGATGTTAGAGGCTGGCCATCCCAAATAAATCATGAATTATTTAATCGGCCTGCGCGCGATTGATAGCGTTAAACCAAAGAGTCCAGCTATGAGCATGGTGAATGCTAAAAGTTGTTTCTCTAAGGGAATTTCCTGCCTTGCTGTAAACACACCGTTGACTGAAGAGGTGGACTTCAACAAGATGGAAGCTTCATATCCACTTTCTATAGCAAACTCGTGATAAGAGCAAACACAGACATAGTTACCATCTCTATAGAGCTTCACTGTGTCATTAGCTTGAAGAGCTAGATGGAGCCTAGAAAAAGCAGACCAAGACATTTGGAATGTGAAATTGTTAGCTTCACCTAGGCGGAACTTCTCACTGCCTCCATGAAAAGGCACGAGCCTTGGAAATATGCCATATAAAAATAGAAAGTATGCTAAACCCGCAAGAAGCAGTAAGATTGACAATGTAAGGTTTGGTACATTAACTTTTCTTTCACTCATAAAAAACCATCATAGTATTAGGTTCATTAATGCTTAATATTTACGCGTGCGCGCTCTCTGCAAGCTGCGCGCGCAATAAAGTTTACACACCTAAGGCACCGAGAATATTTGCTATCAACCCCGATATCAGAACTCCATATACAAAGCCTGAGATAGTCAAAGCCACCGCGGCTTTCCATCCTAGTTCCTTCCAGGCCATGAAGAAGGCGATTACGCAGGGGAATTGGATGGTTGACATTAAGCCGAAGACGAGGAACTGGGTTGAGGATAGGTAGGAGCCTATGTTCGGCGTCCCCGCCACCGTTATGAACATGCTTATCGTTAGGTCCTTCTGTATGAACCCGTAGACGAGGGGGATCATTGCCTCCGGTGGAAGCCTCAGCCACATGCTTAAGGGAATTAAGGGTGTTATCAGGAGGTCCACCAGCCCAGCGTATTCCATGAGGCTGTAGATGACGCCGCCGAAAATTAGTAGAGGGATAACTACCTTGACGAAGTCTTGCATCCTTATCCAGCTCTTTACGGCTACGTTGTGAAGCAGTGGCCTTCTGTAGGGGGGAAGCTCTAGGAGGAAGGGGGAGGGCTCTACTTTCACGATTAGGCTGGAGATCTTTGAGTAAAGGAGGCCGGCGGCTATGGCGATGATGTAGGTCGCCAGAGCGTAGTTTACGCCAGCGTATGTAGCCACGAGCCCCATTATAATCGCGGTCCTTGAGGAGCAGGGGATGCCAACGTATGTCGCCGTTGCACGCAGGCGTTCAGCTCTGTTTCTGAGGATTCTGGTGGCGCTGATCGCTGAGACCGTGCAGCCGAAGTTCAGCATCATCGGGATGACAGAGGTCCCAGGCAGGTCCAGCTTTGCTAGGAACCTTGAGAAGCTCAGCACGATCCTCGATAACAGCCCTGAATCCTCCAGAATTCCCATCAGGATGTAGAAAATGAGGACGTAAGCTAACGCTATGCCTACGCCCGAAGCAGCTCCGCTCAGCGCGTTTCCCAGGATGTCTGCAGCCACGCCTGTTAAGCCCCAGTTTGTTATTATCCAGTCAACCATGACCTCGGCTGCCTCTAAGGATTTTTCTTGAAGGATCCCTCCTAGGATCAACATGAGGTAGAAGATCACGGTTATGATTGAGAGACTTAGGATCCACCCGTATCGTGGGTTTATCAGCACTCTGTCCAGCCTCTCTGAGAGGGGCTCCTTCAGCCCCTTTACCGAGGTTACGTTGATGCACTGCCTTGAGATCACGGATGCGCAGCCGTATCTCGTTAGCATTATATCCCCAGAGAGGTCGGGGTGGTGGCGTCTCACCTCCTCCGGGAGTAACGTCTCAATTGAGTCGGTGAGGAGGCTGTTGTAGGCTTCATCTCCCTCCAAGGCTCTCAGGGCGGCGAATCTTGGGTATGACAATTCTGGGGGCAGCTTCGAGGAGGTCTCCTTGAGGGCTTCCTCTATGTGGTCATCGTAGCGGATGATCAATGGCTTGACCTTAGAGGC
Organism: uncultured Candidatus Bathyarchaeia archaeon; assembly: GCA_964405275.1. GTDB lineage: Archaea > Thermoproteota > Bathyarchaeia > TCS64 > TCS64 > BS750m-G28. The sequence continues at coordinate 7,046 of CAYONH010000055.1, forward strand.
CTCTTTTTCAGCCTCCGTAATAAGTGTGGACAATCGCTTCAACCCATAGCCTATAATGGGGTTCACGGCGATGACCGAGGCTCCAAGGGCATCAGAAAGTTTAACGATGTCCAGTACCAGGCCCTTTCTATGGGCGTCTTCAACGAAGTTAAGGGCGACTATCAGTGGGATCTCTGTCTCCCTGAGCTGGAGGGTTAGGTACAGGCCTCTCTCAAGGCTTGTAGCGTCAACCAAGTTCACAATGAGGTCGTAGTCTTTCTCCAGTATGTGCTCCTTTGTAACCTTTTCCTCGAGTGTGGCATCCGACAGGCTGTATATTCCCGGGGTGTCGATGATCTCGACTTCTACCCCTCCAAGTGAAGTATGGGCCTTAGTGACTTCAACCGTTGTTCCAGGGTAGTTTGATACGATCGCCTTCGCCCCTGCCAAGGCGTTCAGTAGACTTGACTTTCCAGAGTTCGGCTGTCCCACCAGTAAGACTTTAAATCTGTCCAAAGATTTAATCAGCCTTCTTGCGATCCTCTTTGGAGACTAAGACCTTATCGGCTATGAACATATCCAATGCTATTTTTCTCCCTTCAGCTTCGACAACCAGTTGGCCTGGAAGCTTTTCATAGAGCTTAACCTTTGACCTAGGGGAGAGCCCTATGCCCAGTAGCCTCGATAGGAGCTTCTTGTCAGATACTGCGATCGCTAGGATCGTGGCATTCTCGCCGATCTTGAGCTCTGACAGGTTTAATGTCTCGCTCATCAAAGCTAACTCGCCCTTCATCTTAGCTAGAAGGCTGTCCGAGACGCAGTGCTCCAGGGCATGGGCAAGGAGGTGGACGTTGGTTTCCTTGAAGACCTTGCTGAAGTATTCCTCGATAAACCTATGTTTAGCGTAGATCTTCTTTGCGGTCTCCCTTCCGACAGGTGTTAAGACTATGCGTCCTCCTCTCCTCGTGAGCAGCTTTCCCTCCTCCATCTCCAATGTTGCCT